>NZ_JBEXOS010000011.1:0-147646 GCF_040611655.1 Streptomyces sp. NPDC006552 | reverse complement strand
AAGAGCGCGCGCATCTCGGTGGCGGTCTTCAGGTAGTAGTCGCTGCCGTTGAAGCTCCCTTCGCCCGTACCGGGCAGGTCACCTGCCGCGCGCCGCCCGGCGCCCGGGCAGGAACGTGAAGACCGCGCCGCCCAGCAGGATCACCGTGCCGGCCACCAGGCCGAGGGCGCGCAGGGCGCCGTCGTTCGAGGCGCCCGTCTCGGCGAGGCCGCCGCCCGTCGCCGAGGAACCGCCCGCCGAGCCGCCCGCCGCGCCGGAAGCGGAGCCCGAGCCCGTGCCGCCGGTCGCGCCGCCCTCCACCGCCTTCGTGTCGATCTCCAGGGAGACCTCCGTCTTCGTCGGCGTACAGGTGGTGGTCGTGCCCAGCGCCTGCACCGTGAGGACCCCCGGCGACAGGGTCGACTTCCCGTCGGCGCCCGGCTTGTAGGTGCCCGTCAGGTCCGGGATCGTCATCGGGTCGCCGGACTTGATGGGTTCCTTGTTGGCCGGGCCCTCGACCTTCACGGTGCCCTTGTCGGCGCCGCCCAGCTTCACCGCCATCGTCGGTCGGACCGAGTCGGCCGGGATGTCGGCGGGGCTGTCCATGACGGCCTTCTTGAACTGGACGGTGAGGGCGTAGGCGCCGCCGTCCTTCTTGGCGTTGATCTGCACCGGGGACGTGGCGTTCTTGTCACCGATGGGAGTCTTGCAGGCGTACGGGACCGACACCTCCTTGCCGGTGAAGTCACTCCGGCCACCGCCGCCGCCGGTGCCGCCACCGCTGTCACCGGCCGTCGTGGTCCCGCCGGTGCCGGTGCCGCCCGTGCCGGTGCCGCCGGTGGCCGAGCCGCCCGCGGCTCCTCCGGTGTCCGTGCCGCCCGCCGCCGCGCCCCCGGCGCCGGTGCCGCCGGTGCTCGTGCCCGCTCCGTCCGTGACCTTGATGGTCACCGCCGGCTCGACCGTCGCCTTGGGCGTGCACTTGGTGTCGGTGGAGATCGGCTTGTTGACGTTGATGGTGTACGCGTCCGGGGTCAGCGTCACGTCCCCGGCCACGGTCAGCTTCAGCTTGCCGGTCATGTCGGACAGCACCATCGGACTGTTCTTCGGGATCGCCGGGTTCTTCCGGGGACCCTGCACCTTGAGGTCACCGCTCTGCGCGCCGCCGACCTTGACCGTGCCCGTGGGCTGCACGGTGTCGGCGTCGAGATCGAGGACGTCCGGGTTCTTCGAGGCGGCCTGGGTGGTCTTCCACACGACGTCGATCTCGTCGCCGACCCTGGCCGTCGCCGGGGCCGTGATGTCGGCCACCGTGGTGCCCTCGACCGGGGGCAGTCCGGATATGGGCGGCGGGACGCACTCCGTCGCGAACGAGGACGCGGCCGCGTGCGCCGGCCCGGCGGCGGCCAGCCACAGGCCCGCTCCGGACAGGATCAGGGCACAGCCGGCCGCACCGGCTCTCCGTTGCCTTCTCACGTGTTTCCCTTCGTCGTCTGGCTGGTGTCGGACGGTGCGGAGAGCTGACCGGCCGCGGGCCCGCCCGGACCGGCGTCCGGAGCGAACCAGGGCAGGGTCGTCGGAGTGGCGGCGGTGTCCGCGCCGTCGTGGCCGGGCGCGGGCGCCGCCCGCTGCGGCAGGCGCGCCTTCGGCAGGCGCACGGTGCGGTCGGCCAGGTGCTGGGCGCCGCGGTGGCGGCCCTGGGCGTACTTCGCGCGCGGCCGCAGCCGGTCCACGACCGCCATCCCGGCCCGGAAGACGGCGGCCGGGACGACGACGCAGAGCAGGATCCAGAAGAGGGTGACGCCCCAGGGGCGGCCGACGCCCCAGGGCTGCTCGGCCAGGACCTTCCCGCCGTACTTCAGCGAGACCAGGTAGCCGCCGTGGGCGCCGGCGTCCAGCTCCACGGGAAGCTCGATCCGCGCCTTGCGGCCGGGCCGGACGGTGCCGCGCCACTGCCGCTCCTCGTACACGGGCGCGAACACTCCGTGCGCGGTGCCGACCTGGAAGACCGGGTCCTTGACGGGGGCCGGGCCGGTGTTGCCCACGGTGAAGGTGAACGTCCGCGCGGGCGGGGCGCCGAACCAGGTGAGGACGCCGCTCGACCCGTCGAGACGGGTGTCGGTGACCATGGCCAGCTGTCCCGTGCCGGACGCGGCGGGCAGGGCCGCCACCGGATGACCGGCGACCTTCAGCACGGCGTCCGCGCGGGCCTTCGCGCCGCCGGTCACGGCCGCCACGTGGACGACGCAGGGGCAGGGCACCGGCGGCTCGGCGACCGGCAGCTTCCTGCTGAACGCGCCGCGGGTGTCGGTGGTGACGGCGCGGCCGTCGGCGTTGGCGCAGGAGTTGGTGCCGCCGATGACGCCGCGCGCGGGGCTGGAGCGCCCGCAGACCAGCAGCATCAGCAGCGCCCTTGGCCCCCAGCCGGCGCCCTTGACGGTGACCGAGCCGCCGGTGCCGGCCTGGGCCGCGGAGAGGGTGACGGTGGGGGTGTCCGCGGCCGCCGCGGACCACGGCGCCGTGCCCACGAGGAGCGCGGCCACCAGGGCGAGGACGGTCAGCAGCCGCGTGGCCGGTGCGCTGCGGGTCATGACGCGCTCCTTGGGTCGCCGGTGCTCGGACGGCCCCGCCGGCGGCGGACGAGGCGGTGGGCGGCCCAGCCGGCCGCCGCGAGCGCGGCGAGGCCGCCGCCGAGGGGCCCCCGTGGCACGAACCGGGCGCTCGCCGTCGCCGTGTCCCGCGCGCCGCCGCCCGCCGTCACCGTCACCCGCACGTCGACGGCGTCGAGCGCCGGGGCGTCGCGCCAGGGTTCGCTGAGGGCGGCCCGGCGGCCGGGCGGCAGCCGCACCGGCAGGGTCCGCGCCTTGCGGTCCAGGACGGTGCCGAGGACGCCGTCGGCCGTGACCGCGAGGCGGGGCGTGAGGGTCGTGTTGCCCCGGTTCACGACCTCGTACGTGATCCGGTCCCCGGCGACGATCCGCACGTGCTCGACGGTGAGCGCCGCCAGGGCGGGGCCGCTGACCCGCAGGTGCACGCCGACCCGGGCGGTGCGGCCGCCGCCCTCCGCCACGATCGCGCCGGTGCGCTCGCCCGGGGACGCGCCCGCCGGGACGGTGAGCGCGAAGGGGACCTCCGCGCGGGTGCGGGCCGGGACCCGCACGGACGCCGCGGCGAACGTGATCCGGGCACCGCTGCCGCGCAGCGTGATCCGCACGGCCCCGGCGGTCGGATTGCTGACGGCCACCGTGTCCTCCAGGACGCTGCCGGGGGCGCCCTCGGCATAGATGTACGGCCGCGAGCCGCTCACCGCGAGCGACCACCGCGCCGACGCGGCACCCCCGACACCACCCCCCAGCACACCTCCCACCACCAGAAGGACACCCACCGCCAGCCCCCGCCGAGCGACGCCCGTCCTCAAGCCCCTCCGGCGATTGCGGAGCGGGGTCCGGGACGGAGCCCCGTGGCCCGGACGTGGAAGGGGCCGCACGGTCGCGGCCGAGTGCGACATCATCGCTGCGCGCCCGCGGCCCGAGCCCCCTAACGGGCCGCCCCCTGATGCCGCCGATTCAGCCACAGCGCTCCCCCCGCCCCGGCAAGAAGCACCGTGCCGCCCAACATGCCGAGCGCGACCGTCGAGTCCTGCGGCCCGGTCTGCGGCAGCTGCCCGCTCCCGGAGGAGCCGGACCGGGGCCCGCCCCCGCCACTGGACCCGGACCCGCCGCCGGAACCGCCCGCCGCCGTCACGTCCAGCTCCAGCGACGGATCGGGAGTCCTGGCCGGTGTGCACGTCGTCGTCGTACCGAGCGCCTTGATGGTGAGCACGCCGGCGGTGAACGTCACCTTGCCGCTCTTCTTCGGCGTGTACGTGCCGGAGAGATCGCTGATCCTGATGGGGCTGTTGGCGGGGATGGCCGCCGCGTTGGCCGGGCCCGAGACCGCGAGGGTGCCGCTCTCCACGCCGCCCAGCCTGATCACCGCGCTGGGGTTCATCGCGCCCTTGCCCAGCTCGACCGGGCTGGAGGAGACGCCCTTCTGGAACGACATGGTGATCTTGTAGCCGCCACCGCTGCGGACGCTCTTCATGTCGATCGGGGAGACGGCACTCTTGTTCCCGATCGGCGTCTTGCACTGGTAGTTGACGTTCTGCACCGTGGCGTGGGCCGCGGGGGCCGCCATCAGCACCGCGGAGCCGGCCAGTGCCGCGCTGAGCGCGTACGCGGCGGTTCGTTTCGGGTACGTCCGGTACGACACCTCGGAATCCCTTCAGACCGACCGTTGCTGACGGTTCATCAGATGCGGGGGCTCAAGGTACGCCGGGGCCCTTGCCGAGGGAAGACAAAGAGCACGCCGGATCGGAGACGATCCGGCGTGCTCTTCGGCGGCGGGCGGGAAGCAGCCGGGACCGGCCGGGACGGCTCAGCCGGGGGTGCCCAGCTCCGCCCAGACGGTCTTGCCCGCGACCCCGGGCGTGCGCGTGACGCCCCAGTCGAGGCAGAGGCGCTCGACGATGAACATGCCGTGGCCGCCGGGGCGCCCGGCGCGGTGCGGGGTGCGCGGCTCGGGCTGCCCGGCACCGTGGTCGGCGACCTCCACGCGCAGCACCTTGTTGTCGAGGGAGACCGTCAGCATGTCCGGGCCCTCGGCGTGCAGGCAGGCGTTGGTGACCAGCTCGGAGACGACGAGCAGCACATCCTCCGCGGCGGCGCGCAGGTCGGGGCTCGGGGCGGGCAGCCACCCCCACTCGTGCAGCGCTTCGCGGGAGAAGTCGCGGGCCAGCGGCACGATGCCGCTCGCCCCAGCGAGGCTCAGCGTGCGGACCTGACGGCCGCCGGGAGCCGGGACGTCGCCCGACTCGGGGCCGTGGTCGCCCGGCGAGTAAGGCCGGGTGGCGCTCATCAGCACTTCACCTCACCGATTTACCAATTCAGCTTCACTTCAGGACTCAGGGTTGCAGGGCCGGTCGGGTGTCTCCTGCCCGGCCGAACGACGAGAACACCCATCGATTCGGTGCGGACCCTGTGACGCCGATAACGCCTCGATCACAGGGAGACAACTGGAGCGTAACTTCTCCAGCCCGAAGGCGCGGGGTCATCCGCTCACTCCGCCGCGAGCGCCGCCGCGAGGGATTCATGCACCGTAAAGACGGCATCCGCGCCGGTGATCTCGAAGACGCGGGCCACCACCGGCTGCATTCCGGCCAGGTGGACCCCGCCGCCCGCGGCCTCGGCCTTGAGCCGGGCACCGAGCAGCACGTTCAGCCCCGTCGAGTCGCAGAACTCGAGGCGCGTGCAGTCCACCACCAGCCGGGAAACCCCGCTGACCAGGCATTCTTCCAAGGGCTCGCGCAGCAGATCGGCGGTGTGGTGATCCAGCTCACCCACCGGGGTGACGACGGCACTGGAGCCCTCATGCCGTACCTCGACCAGAAGCCGGCCCCGATGCGCGCTGCCGACTGTCCCGCGGTCCATGACGTCTCTCTCTCGCTGCCTTCGACGTGCCGATTGACGCCCTCGAACATTACGCCTTCTCCGCGCCCCCCGGTACCCGAACAACCCCCGAGAAACGGACATTTAGGGTTATAGCGCACTTGCGACGCGGCGACGAAACCGGGTAGGCCTAGTAAGGACGGAACACGAACTCGTCGGCTTTGGAGGCGCCGCACTCCCGAAGGTGCACGTATTGGCATCGGCAGCCATATGCCGAGAACGATGGAGGACATCATGTCACCCCGGCTCGACGAGTCGCGTACTGACCTGGCGACGTCGACACCCACACCGGACCGCCGCTCCGACCTCGAGTCCGACGCTCTGGCAGGACTTGACGGGCTCCCGGAGATCCCGCCGTTCGCCGAGGTGGGGGCGGTCGACGCCCGCGCCCTTTCCAAGACGCTCTTCCAGCGTCTCGAGGCCCTCGAAGAGGGCACCCACGAATATTCTTACGTCCGCAACACGCTGGTCGAACTCAACCTCGCCCTGGTCAAGTTCGCGGCCTCCCGGTTCCGCTCCCGCAGCGAGCCGATGGAGGACATCATCCAGGTCGGGACCATCGGCCTGATCAAGGCCATCGACCGCTTCGAGCTGAGCCGTGGCGTCGAGTTCCCCACCTTCGCGATGCCAACCATCGTCGGTGAGATCAAGCGCTTCTTCCGCGACACCTCCTGGTCGGTGCGGGTCCCCCGGCGCCTTCAGGAACTCCGTCTCGACCTCGCCAAGGCGGGCGACGAGCTCGCCCAGCAGCTCGACCGGGCCCCCACGGTGGCCGAGCTCGCCGCGCGCCTGGGCCTGTCGAACGAGGAGGTCGTCGAGGGGATGGCGGCGTCGAACGCGTACACCGCCAGTTCGCTCGACGCCCAGCCCGAGGAGGACGACTCCGAGGGCGCGCTCGCGGACCGGATCGGCTACGAGGACCACGGCCTCGAAGGCATCGAGTACGTCGAGTCCCTGAAGCCGATGATCGCCTCGCTTCCGCCGCGGGACCGCAAGATCCTCTCGCTGCGCTTCGTCGCCAATATGACGCAGTCCGAGATCGGCGAGGAGTTGGGCATCTCGCAGATGCACGTGTCCCGGCTGCTCTCGCGCACGCTCGTCAAGCTGCGCAAGGGGCTGACGGTCGAGGAGTAGCCCCCCCGCCTTCGCGAGCCCGCCCGCGGCCCACGCCGGCCACGGGCGGGCTCTGCTCTGCCGGCCGCGCCCGTCAGCCCGGTACGTCCATGCGCTGCGTGCCGATGACCGACAGCAGGCGCAGGGCTTCCTCCGCCGCGGAGCCCGGTGCGGCCGTGTAGATGACCACCCGCTGGTCGCGGTCGGTGATGTCCAGGACGTCGCAGGTGACCGCGAGGCGACCGACCACGGGGTGCTCGAAGGTCTTGCACAGGGTGGGCCGCGCCGCCACCTCGTGGTCGGCCCACAGACGGGCGAACTCCGCGCTGCCGGTGAGCAGTTCGCCGACCAGGGACCGCACCTCCGGATCGTCCGGGTAGCGCGCGGCCGTGGCCCGCAGATGCTGGACCGAGGTCCGGAAGAACGCGTCCGCGTCCGTGACCCCGTACAGCCGTCCGCTCTCCTGGTGCGGGCCGAGGAACGCCCGGCGCACGAGGTTGCGGTCCCGGCGGCCGAGGCGCGAGAAATCCTCCATCAGGGCGGCGGCCAGCGCGTTCCAGGCGATGACCTCGTACGTCGCCGACAGCACCAGGGCCGCCGACATCGGCAGCCGCTCCAGCAGGTCGACGATGCTCTGCCGGACCTCGCGCGAGGGGCCGGAGGCGGGGCCCGGCGGGGTGCCGGCCAGGTGGTGGAGGTGGTCGCGCTCCACGTCCGACAGGCGCAGGGCGCGGGCGAGCTGGGCGAGCACCTCGCGCGACGGGTGCGGGGCGCGGGCCTGCTCCAGGCGCGTGTAGTACTCGGTCGAGATGTACGCGAGCTGTGCCACCTCCTCGCGGCGCAGGCCCGGGGTACGGCGGCGCGGTCCCGCGGGCAGGCCCGCGTCGGCGGGGGTGATGCGTTCGCGCCGGTTGCGCAGGAACTCCGCGAGGTGTCGTCGGTTCACCGGTCCAGTGTGCGGGGGTGGCGGGCGTGCATCCAGGTACCGCCGGTGCCTGGATGGGCCGGGCCGCCGGGCACAGGCTCGGCGGCATGGACCACACACCGAGCGCTTTCGCTTCTTCCCCGTCCGGCCTGCTCGCCGGCAAGGTCGCCTTCGTCAGCGGTGCCGGGCGCGGCATCGGCGCGGCCGCCGCCCGCCTCTTCGCCGAGGAGGGTGCCCGGGTGCTGCTCGCGGCCCGCACCGAGAGCCAGCTGGAGGCCGTCGCCGCGGAGATCAGGGCGGCGGGCGGCACCGCGGACCACGTCGTGTGCGACCTCGCCGACGGGGACAGCGTCCGGGCCGCCGTCCAGCGGGCCGTGGAGCGGTACGGCCGGCTCGACGTGGCTTTCAACAACGGTGCGACGGGGCAGCCGCCCGGCCCGATGGACACGCTGTCGGAGGCCGACTTCGACGCCGTGACCGCGGTGAACCTCAAGGGCCCGTGGCTCGCGATGCGGGCGCAGGTCGCCGCCATCCGCGCCACGGCCGGACGCGGCGCCATCGTGAACACCTCCAGCGTCGGCAGCCTGCTGGCCAACCCGGCGCTGCCCGCCTACGGCGCGGCGAAGCGGGCGGTCAACAGCCTCACCGCGTCCGCCGCCGTCACGTACGGGCCGGAGAACATCCGCGTCAACGCCGTCGCGCCCGGCACCACGCTCACGGAGATGCTGCGCGCCTGGGACGACCGCGCGCCCGGCACCCTCGACCACCTCAACTCCCAGACCCCACTGGGCCGCGCCGCCGACCCCCGCGAGATCGCCCAGGCCGCCGCCTGGCTGCTGAGCGACCGCGCCTCCTACGTCACGGGGACGGTCCTGCGGGTCGACGGCGGGATGTGGGCGTGAGCCCTGTGCGTGCCGGGGCGGCCCCGACTCGGCCGGGTGAAAGCACCGCACGTTTATGGAAAGCGCCGCACGGTCCTCGTAGCGTGAGGTCATGACCACACGCGTGCCCCTCGGGCAGCTGCAGCAGCACGCCAGCGAGCTCATCGACCGCGTGGCGGCGGGCGAGCGGGTGGAGATCACTCGCAACGGACGCCTGATCGCTGTTCTCGGGCCGCCGGCCCCGGAGCAGCGCGTCATGGAAGACCTCGTGCGCACAGGGACGGTGGATCCTGGCAACGCGGCGTCCGCACCCGGCCTCGGGGACTGGCAGCCCTTGCCCGCCCGGCCGGATGCTCCGGCCAAACTGTCCGAGGTTCTCCTCAAGATGCGCGAGGAAGAGGACCGGTGATCTACCTCGATTCCTGCGCACTGCTGAAGCTCCTCGTGCCGGAGGCCGAGACCGGCGCGCTGCGTACGTTCCTCTCGGCGCGCGCCACAGAAGGGCATGTGACGTCGGCGCTCTCGCAGACGGAGGTGTTCCGGGTGCTGGTGCGCGTGGGTGCCGAGCCCGAAGTGGGCGACGCGGCGGAGGAGCTGCTGGACAGACTGTTGCGGATTCGGGTCACCGATCCCGTGTTGCGGGCCGCCGGGATGTTCCCTCTACCGCATCTGCGCAGCCTCGACGCGATCCACTTGGCCAGTGCCGAGTACCTGGAACACGCTCTGACGGCGTTCGTCACCTACGACAAGCGGTTGGCTGGCGCGGCGCTGGAGCGGGGGCTGCCCGTCGAGTCACCCGGTGCCCCCTCCTGACCGTCGGCGCGAGGCCGTTCAGCGGTTACGGCTGGCGATCAGCGCCGTACGCGTCCACGTCGTGAGTTGACGGACCATGTCCCGGGTCCGTTCCCCTGCCGCCGGGAAGAACGGCAGCAAGGCGAGCGCGGGGACGTAGGCCAGCGTCACGACGAGGAGAGGGAGCAGGGCGAGGAGGACGATGAGGACACGTTGGATCCAGCGCGCGCCGGTGGCCAGGTTCGTCCAGGGGCTTGCCACGGTGGTGCGGTTCCTTCCTTCGGTGAGCCGGAGGCCGGCTCGGGGAACTCGACTGTCCGTGGCGGGCGTTATGTTGCGACAGCGGCAACTGTTGCCGTTTTCAGGACAACGCCCCAGGGAGGCCCCTCGTGTCCACGGCACTGCCCTCACCTCGCGATTCGGGTGCGGTCGAGCGGGGTGACGTCGCCGAGGTTGTCGCGCTGGGCAACGCGTTGACCGAGCTGTTCAACGGCCTGGGGGTCTCGCAGAACGCGTACGCCGTGCGGATCCACCGGGACAAGTCCACCGTCTCTCGCTTCCTGCGCGGCAAGAAGGTGGCACCGCTCGACTTCGTCGACCGTCTCGTGCGGGAGGTCGAACAGCGACGCGGGACGCGGCTGAAGCCCGAAGTACGCAAGCGCATAGACCAGTTGCGGCTCGCCGCGGTGAAGGAGACCGATCCCGCCGCGTACGAACTGGAGACACTGCGGACGGAGATGGAGCGCTCGCAGCGCGAGGTCGATCGGCTCGCGCGGCAGCAAGAGGCATTGCACGTGTTGTTGGAGCGGCGGGAAGAGGAGATCCGCGCCGTCCAGGGAGAGCTGACGCAGATCCAGGAGGACTGGCGGGACGAGGTCGCGCTACGGGTGCGGCGCGAGGAGGACGCCGTCGGCAGCGAGCACGAGCGCACAGGGCTCGCCGAAGAGGTAGCCCGGTTGCGGGCCGATCTGGTGGAGGCGACCGCATTGCGCGCGGACGCGGAGCGCAGGTGCGAGGACCTCGAGCGACGGGTCAGGGAGATGGAGGAGGAGCTGGCCGCGCGCGAGAGCGATGTGCCCGGTGCACTGCCATTGACCGCGCTCAAAGAGCGGCTCGTTGTGCTGTGGGAAGCAGGCGGGGCCCAGGAGGCGGGCCGCGAGTTGACCGAAGCGGCGCAGGGGCGGTCGGTGGAAGACCTGATCGACCTGGTGACCTGGCTCGACGGGCGCGGTGACGTGATCCGGCGTAACCGGCTGGCCGAAGAGGTCGCGCACACCCGGACCGTGGAGGTGGTTGCCGCCTTCGGCACAGGGCTCATGAGCGTCAAGGCGCGGCGGGACCCCCGGCGCCGTAGAGGTACGCCGTCAGCTCTGAGGTGCGTCGTCGACGGGGCCTGCGCGGTGATGCCCCCTAGGGACCTCGTCACGTTGCACCGGCACTGGGAGCCGCCGAAGAGGCCCCAGGGCCTGTTCTACCGCATGCGGGACGAGGTGCCGGAGAACCTCCTCACCGGAGTGCGCTCCGCAGACGTCGCGGCGGAGGTCTTCGACTTGCTCGACCCGGACGACGGGGCCCTGGTGCGGGTCATGCGCCGAGCGCGGCCCGCGTCGCTCAGTGGCGGCATGTTGATCGCGGTCGTCCCCCACCTGATCAAGCGGGGGAACACCGGGCTGGCTCACGCCTGTTGCCGCACGCTGGTCGATCACAGTCGCGAACTCCTGGGCAAGGGCCGCTCCGTTCCGCCCTGGGGCGACCTCGCCCTCGCCGAGACCGACGTGTCACAGGTACGCGAATTCGTACTCACGGCGGCCGACGTGCTCTCCGCGCAGGACTTGAGTTTCCTCCTCATCGCCCTGTTCGAGCCGCGCAGCGACTACTCCCGGCAGCAGGAGGAGGCGGCGGCACGATTCTTCCAGCTCTGTGTCGCCGAGCTGCACGCGGCGAACCGGCTGACCGACGTGCTGACAGCCCTGGACGACAAGGTGTTCAGATTGGTGCTGCACGGCAGCACACTCCCGAAGGTCCGGAAGGTCTTGCTCGCATACAAGCTGTGACGTCCGCTGCGTCAGACAGCACGCACCCCTCCCCGCCACACCTGTGACACCAGCGGGACGCCCGGGCGGTATGCCAGGTGGACGTGGCTGGGGGCGGCCAGGAGGGTGAGGTCCGCTCGGGCGCCGGGGGCGAGGTGGCCGATGTCCGTGCGGCGCAGTGCCTGCGCGCCGCCCGCCGTGGCGGACCAGAGGGCCTCGTCGGGGGTCATGCCCATGTCCCGTACCGCGAGGGCGATGCAGAACGGGACGGACGAGGTGAAGGACGAGCCCGGGTTGCAGTCCGTGGAGAGCGCGACCGTGGCGCCCGCGTCCAGGAGGCGGCGGGCGTCCGGCCACTGGGCGCGGGTGGAGAACTCGGCGCCGGGCAGCAGCGTGGCGACCGTGTCGCTGTGGGCCAGGGCGTCGACGTCCGCGTCCGTCAGGTGTGTGCAGTGGTCCGCGCTGGCCGCGTCGAGTTCGACGGCGAGCTGGACGCCGGGCCCGTAGGAGAGCTGGTTGGCGTGGATGCGCGGGTGCAGGCCCCGGGCCTTGCCGGCCGTCAGGATGGCCCGTGCCTGGTCGCCGTCGAAGGCGCCCTTCTCGCAGAACACGTCGATCCAGCGGGCGTGCGGTGCGCAGGCGTCCAGCATCTCGCCGGTGACCAGCTCCACGTACGCGGCCGGGTCGTCGGCGAAGTCCGGGGAGACGATGTGGGCGCCGAGGTAGGTGACCTCGTCCGTGTGGGCCGCCGCGATCCGCAGGGCGCGGGACTCGTCCTCGGTCGTCAGGCCGTACCCGGACTTCGTCTCGAAGGTGGTCGTGCCCTGGCGCAGCGCCTCCGCGAGGTAGTGGGTGAGGTTCGCCTCCAGAGCGGCGTCGGTCGCGGCGCGGGTGGCCGCCACCGTCGTACGGATACCGCCCGCGGAGTAGGCGCGGCCCTCCATGCGGGCGTTGAACTCGGCCGTGCGGTCGCCCGCGAACAGCAGGTGGGAGTGGCTGTCGACGAAGCCGGGGATCACCGCGCGGCCGGCCGCGTCGTGGGCCTCGTCCGTCGCCGGTACGTTCTTCGCCGGGCCCGCCCAGGCGATCTTGTCGCCGTCGATGACGAGTGCGGCGTCATCGATCCGGCCGAGCGGGCCGTCGCCGAGTTCCGGGTTGTTGGTGACCAGGGTGCCGATGTGGGTGATGGCCGTGGTGGTCATGGTTCCTCTCCGTCGCCGGATGCGGGTCGATTCGCCTGAACGGCTCGTCCTGGGCCGGGGCCCCGGGTCAGTGCAGCGCCGCGATCGCCGCCGACAGCGCCTGCGCCACGTCACCGACCCGCGTGTGCGCGCCGTCGCGGACGATCTCGCGGCCTCCCGCGATCACGTCCGTCACATCCGCCGCGCTCGCCGCGAACACCGCCGTCTCCGCGCCCAGGCGCGGCGGCGCGCCCGCCGTGCGGACCGAGTCGAGCCGCACCGTCACCAGGTCCGCCACCGCGCCGCTCTCCAGGACGCCCGCGCCCGGCCAGCCGAGCGCGGCGTGGCCGTCTACCGTGGCCGCGCGCAGCAGCGCCGCCGCCGTCCAGTGGCCCCGGGTGCGCGAGCGCAGCCGCTCGTTCAGCTCCATCGCGCGCGCCTCCTCGAACGGGTCGATCACGGCGTGGCTGTCGGAGCCGAGGGAGAGCGGGGAGCCCGCCTGTTGCAGGGCCACCGCCGGGCCGATGCCGTCGGCGAGGTCGCGTTCCGTCGTCGGGCACATGCAGGTGCCGGTGCCGGAGCCGCCGATCAGCGCGATGTCCGCCGGGGTGAGGTGGGTGTTGTGGACGCCGGTGGTGCGGGCGCCCAGCACCCCGTGGTCGGCCAGGAGCTGGGTGGGGGTGCAGCCGTGGACCGCCTGGCACGCCTCGTTCTCCGCGGTCTGCTCGGAGAGGTGGACGTGCAGCGGGGCCCGGCGTTCGGCCGCCCACTGCGCGACCGTCGCGAGCTGCGCGGCCGGGACCGCGCGCACGGAGTGGACGGCCGCGCCGATCCTGGCGTGCGGGCGCTCCTTGAGCAGGGACGCGCGCTCGGCCCAGGCCTGGGTCGTGCCGTCGGAGAAGCGCTGCTGGTGGCGGTCGGGGGCCTTGCCGCTGTGCTTGTCTCCGATGGCGGCGGAGACGTACGCCGTGTCGAGGAGGGTGATGCGGATGCCCGCCTCGTCGGCGGCGGCGATCAGCGCCTCCCCCATCGCGTTCGGGTCGGCGTAGGGGGTGCCGCCCGGGGCGTGATGGAGGTAGTGGAACTCGCCGACGGCCGTGATGCCGGCCAGCGCCATCTCCGCGTACACCGCCCGCGCGAGCGCGTGGTACGTGTCCGGGGTGAGCCGGTCGGCCACCGAGTACATGGTCTCGCGCCAGGTCCAGAAGGTGCCCGAGCCGACCTGGACCGTGGCGCGCAGCGCCCGGTGGAAGGCGTGGCTGTGCGCGTTGGCGAGGCCGGGCAGGGTGAGGCCGCGCAGGACGACGGCGCCCGGCGGGGGCACCGGGACGTCCGTGCGGACGTCCCGGATCGTGCCGGTGCCGTCCGCGTCGGACACGTCCACCACCACGCCCGGCTCCACCACGGGGTCGAGCCAGGCGTGTTCCAGCCAGTACGTCGTCACTTGCAGGCCAGCCCTTCCAGTACGTCGGCCAGTGCGCGCACGCCCGCCAGGCAGTCGTCCTCGGCGGCGGTCTCGGCCGGGGAGTGCGAGACGCCGGTCGGGTTGCGTACGAACAGCATGGCGGTGGGGACGGACGAGGCGAGGATTCCCGCGTCGTGTCCCGCGCCGGTCCCCAGGACGGGGACGGTCAGGTCGGCCGCGGCCGCCTTCGTGCCGAGGATGCGGGCGAGTTCGTCGCGCAGCGCGTGGTCGAAGTCGACGACCGGGGTGAAGGACTCCCGGGTCAGTGTCACGTCGATGCCGTGCGCGTCGGCGTACTCGCGGGCCGCCTTCTCGATGGCCGTGACCGTGCGGTCCAGGGCACCCTGGTCGGCCGCGCGCGAGTCGAGCCAGCCGCGGACCAGGGACGGGATGGCGTTGACGCCGTTCGGCTCGACCGCGATCTTGCCGAAGGTGGCGACCGCGCCCGCGAGCCGGGCCTGCGTGCGGGCCGCGAGGACCGTCTGCGCGTACGGCAGCATCGGGTCGCGGCGGTCGGCCAGGCGGGTGGTGCCGGCGTGGTTGGCCTCGCCGTGGAAGTCGAAGCGCCAGCGGCCGTGCGGCCAGATGGCGCTGGCGATGCCGACCGCGTCCCCGGACAGGTCGAGCGCGCGGCCCTGTTCGACGTGGAGCTCGACGAACGCGCCGATGCGGGCCAGCCGTTCGGGGTCCGGGCCGATCGTCTCGGGGTCGTACCCGGCGCGCTCCATGGCCTGCGGCAGCGTGGTGCCGTCGGCGTCGGTGAGGGCGTACGCCTGCTCGCGGGTCAGGTGGCCGCCGGTGAGGCGGGAGCCCACGCAGGCCAGGCCGAAGCGGGCGCCCTCCTCGTCGCCGAAGTTGGTGATGGCCAGCGGCTTGGTGAACTCCGCTCCCCGGTGGCGGAGTTCGTCCAGGGCCGCGAAGGAGGAGACCACGCCGAGGGGGCCGTCGAACGCGCCGCCGTCGGGGACCGAGTCCAGGTGGGAGCCGGTGACGACCGCGTCGCCCGCCTGCGGGTCGCCGAGCCAGGCCCACTGGTTGCCGTTGCGGTCCAGTTCGTAGGTCAGGCCGCGGGATTCGGCCTGGGCCTTGAACCACGCGCGGCAGTCGGCGTCGGCGCCGGTCCAGGCGTGGCGGCGGTAGCCGTTCGTCTCCGGGTGACGCCCGATGGGCCGCAGCTCCTCCCACATGGCCAGGAAGTCGGCGCCGCCCGGGGCGCGGGGAACCGCGCGACCAGCCACGGCGGGCGGAACGCCGGTCACTCGCCCTCCCGCATCGGAACCCGCACCCCGCGCTCCGCCGCGACCTCGACCGCGTGGTCGTACCCCGCGTCCACGTGCCGGATCACGCCCAACGCCGGGTCGTTGGTGAGCACGCGCTCGATCTTCTGGGCGGCCAGTTCGGTGCCGTCCGCCACGCAGACCTGGCCCGCGTGGATGGAGCGGCCCATGCCGACGCCGCCGCCGTGGTGCAGGGAGACCCAGGAGGCGCCGGAGGCCGTGTTGACCAGGGCGTTCAGCAGCGGCCAGTCGGCGATCGCGTCGGAGCCGTCCTTCATGGCCTCGGTCTCGCGGTACGGGGAGGCCACCGAGCCGGAGTCGAGGTGGTCGCGGCCGATGACGACGGGGGCGGAGAGTTCGCCGGACGCCACCATCTCGTTGAACTTCAGGCCGGCCAGGTGGCGTTCGCCGTAGCCGAGCCAGCAGATGCGGGCGGGCAGGCCCTCGAAGGAGATGCGCTCGGCGGCCATGTCGAGCCAGCGGTGCAGGTGTGTGTTGTCCGGGAACAGCTCCTTGATCGCCTTGTCCGTCTTGGCGATGTCCTCCGGGTCACCGGAGAGGGCGGCCCAGCGGAACGGGCCGAGGCCCTCCTCGAAGAGCGGGCGGATGTGCGCCGGGACGAAGCCGGGGAAGTCGAAGGCGCGTTCGCAGCCGGCCTTGCGGGCCTCGTCGCGGATGGAGTTGCCGTAGTCGAAGACCTCGGCGCCGCGGTCCAGGAAGCCGATCATGGCCTCGACGTGCAGCCGCATCGAGTGCCGGGCCTTGTCCGTGAAGCCCGCCGGGTCGGCCTCGCGCTCCTTGTCCCAGTCCGCCACCGCGATGCCGACGGGCAGGTAGGCGAGCGGGTCGTGGGCGGAGGTCTGGTCCGTGACGATGTCGATCGGGGCCTCGCGGCGCAGCAGCTCGGGGAAGACCTCGGCGGCGTTGCCGACGACGCCGATGGACAGGGCGCGGCGCTCGTCGCGGGCCTGGACGGCGAGTTCGAGGGCGTGGTCGAGGTTGTCGGCCTTGACGTCGAGGTAGCGGGTGCCGATGCGGCGGTCGATGCGGGTCTCGTCGACGTCGACACAGAGGGCGACACCCTCGTTCATGGTGACGGCGAGCGGCTGGGCACCGCCCATGCCGCCGACGCCCGCGGTGAGGGTGATCGTCCCGGCGAGGGTGCCGCCGAACTTCTTGCGGGCGACCGCGCCGAAGGTCTCGTAGGTGCCCTGGACGATGCCCTGCGAGCCGATGTAGATCCACGAACCGGCCGTCATCTGGCCGTACATGGTCAGGCCCGCGGCCTCCAGCTTGCGGAACTCCTCCCAGTTGGCCCAGTCGCCGACCAGGTTGGAGTTGGCGAGGAGCACGCGCGGCGCCCACTCGCTGGTGCGCAGTACGCCGACCGGCTTGCCGGACTGGACGAGGAGCGTCTCGTCGGACTTCAGCGTCTTGAGCGTGCGCACGATCGCGTCGAACGCCTCCCAGGACCGGGCCGCCTTGCCCGTGCCCCCGTAGACGACCAGCTTGTCGGGGTGCTCCGCGACCTCGGCGTCGAGGTTGTTCATGAGCATCCGCAGGGCGCCTTCCTGCTGCCAGCCGAGCGTGGTCAGCTCGGTGCCGCGCGGGGCTCGTACGGGGCGGGGTCCTGACATCGGCGGCCTCCTGAGGGTGCTCCATCGTGATGCGGTTATTCACATACTCGCGATCTGAATAGAACTAGTCAATACATTCCCAGGGACGTGCTCCGGGTGGTTGTCTGGACCACATGGCATCCCGTGACGCTTCCACCGCCCGCTCCACCCGCCGTGACCAGGCCGTACGCGCCGCGGTCGCACACGGACTCGTCGGTCCAGACGCGCCCGTCGCCGGGCTGCTCGACGTCACCGGCATCCGCGCCTCCGCCGCCGCGCTGCACGCCGCGTTCGACGCGGTCACCGCGCCCGGCACCGAGGTCCTGCACGCCTTCGCGGTGAAGGCGACCCCGCTCGTGCCGGTGCTGCGCCTGCTGCACGAGGCCGGCATCGGGGCCGAGGTGGCGAGCCCCGGCGAGCTGGCCCTGGCCCGCGCGGCCGGGGTGCCACCGGCCCGCACCGTCCTGGACTCCCCCGCCAAGACCGGCGCCGAACTGCGCGAGGCCCTCGCCCTGGGCATCGCGGTCAACGCCGACAACCCGCAGGAGCTGGCCCGCCTCGACGCGCTGGTCGCCTCCGCGCCCACGTGCTCACCCCTCGGCGTCCGGGTCAACCCGCAGCTCGGCGCGGGCTCCATCGGCGCCCTGTCCACCGCGACCGCCACCTCCAAGTTCGGGGTGGCGCTGCGCGACGAGGGCGCCCGCGCCTGGGTCGTCCGGGCCTACCTGGACCGGCCGTGGCTGACCCGGCTGCACACGCACTCCGGCTCGCAGGGCGTGCCGCTGGAGCTGATGGCGCAAGGCGTGCGGGCCGCCTACGAACTGGCCGAGGAGATCAACCGGGCGGCGGGCCGCCGGCAGATCGACACGCTCGACATCGGCGGCGGCCTGCCCGTCAACTTCGCCTCGGACGAGGAGAGTCCGGACTACGCCACGTACGCGCGGCTGCTCGCCGCCACCGTCCCCGGCCTCTTCGACGGCCGCTACGGCCTGGTCACCGAGTTCGGCCGGTCCCTGCTCGCCAAGCACGGCACGATCCTCGCGCGCGTCGAGTACGCCAAGGAGAGCGGCGGCCGCCCGATCGCCGTGACGCACGCGGGAGTTCAGGTCGCGACGCGGACCGTGTACGCGCCCGCGTCCTGGCCGCTGCGGATCGCCGCGTACGACGCGCAGGGGCGGCCCAAGAGCGGCCCGGCCGTCGCCCAGGACGTGGCGGGCCCGGCCTGCTTCTCCGGTGACCTGCTCGCCGAGAACCAGGCGCTGCCGCTGCTCGAAGCCGGTGACGTCGCCGCCGCGCTGGACACCGGCGCGTACTACTTCGCGCAGCACTACTCGTACAACTCGCTGGCCCGGCCCGCGGTCTACGGCTTCACCGCGAGCGGCGGCGCCGACACCGGCACCGGCACCTCCGTACGGTTCGCGACCGTGCGCGCGCGGCAGTCGGTCGAGGAGATCGTCGCGGAGTCGGGCGGCGACCGGCCGTCGGCCTTGCTCGGCCTCTGAGCCGACGGCGCCGGCCCCCGCGCTGTGCGGGGGCCGGCGGATTCTAGCCATCTTCCGCATGTTCCACGGGAAAATGCCAGAACGCTCACCAGGTCGCCGCACGGTGCGTAGCTTCTTCGTCACACAAGCCCAGCTTTGCACGGTGTGATGATCAGGTGGGGAGTTTCAGGCGTGCCCGGAATCGACGAGTGCCTCCTTGAGGCCATGCGGCTGCCGGGGGCGCGCGGCGCCTCTGTCGTCGACTGGACCAGCGGTCTCGCCCTGGGCACCGTGGGGGACTCGCCCAACGGGGACCACGAGGCCACCGCCGCCGAGGCCGCCGAACTGGCCCGGCTCGCCGCCGAGCACCGGGCGTTCGCCCCGGCCGAGGGCAGCGACTGGTCGCCGGGGTCCGCCGCCGACAAGGCGCCGCCCGTCGAGGACGTCATCGTCACCAACCGCGACGGCTACCACCTGCTGCGGTTCGTCCGCACCAGCTTCGACAGCAGCGTCTTCCTGCACCTGTGGCTCGACCGGGACGAGGGCAACCTCGCGCTGGCCCGGCTGCGGCTCGCCGACATATCCGAGCGGCTGGTCCTGGGATGAACGCCGCGCCCGCGAGCGCCTCGCCGATGCTCGGCCGGCTCGCCGACGAACGCGCCACCGGGGCGCTGATCCGCGAACACGGCACGCTCTACCTGGCCGACGGGTGCGTCGTGCACGCCGAGTCGCCCGCGACTCCCGGCATGGACGTGCTGCTCACAGCGGGCGGCGCGCTCCAGGCCGACGGGTGGTGGGAGGCGGTGGACCGGGCCGGGGCCGGCCGGCGCGTCGGCCGCTACCTGGTGGAACAGGGCCGCCTCTCGGACGGCGCGCTCGAACTCTGCCACCTGAGCGCGGTGTTCGACGCCGCCTACTTCACCCTCGCGCCGAGCAGCGGCCCGACCCGCTTCCGGTACGGGGTCTCGCACTGGTTCGGCGCGGTGCGGCCGGTGCCGGTCGCCGCGGTCGAGCGCGAGACCCGGCGCCGCCGCGAACTGCTCCAGCGGATCTGGCCCGAGCCGGACACCGACACGGCGCCGCTGACCCGGGCCACCGACCGCGAACTGCCCGTCCCGGCCCGCAGACGCCGCGTCCTGGAGCTGGTCGACGGCGCGCGCACCGCCTCGCAGATCGCGCTCACCCTGGGCCGGCCCGCCTTCCACACCCTGGTCGACCTGCGCCGGCTCGCCGCGGGCGGCCTGGTGACCACCGCGCCGCCCCAGCCCGCCTTCCCGGTGCCGGAGTGGATGGCGCACGCCGTCGTCGAGGACCCCGATGTGGCGCTGCTGCGCCGGCTGCGTGCCGCGCTGGAGGCCCTGTGAAGCGCCTGCGCCGCACCGGCCGGCCCGGCTCCGCACCGTCCGACCCTTCCGGAAGGAGACCGCCGATGGCCGACGAGGCCGAAGTCCTCGGCGAACTGCAGCGGCTGAGAATCCGGGTCCCCCAGGTCACCGGGGCGCTCGCGGCCAGCGTCGACGGGCTCGTGCTCGCCCGGGACGCCCCCGGCGTCGAGCCCGAGGGCGTGGCCGCGCTGACCGCCGCCGCGCTCGGCGTGGCCCAGCGCCTCGCGGACGCCACCGGGCAGGGCGGCTTCCGGGAACTCCTGGTCCGCGGCACGCAGGGGTACGTCGCCACGTACGCGGCCGGGGAGAGCGCGGTCCTGACCCTGCTCGCCGAGGACCGGATCAACGTGGGGCGGCTGCACCTGGAGGGCCGCCGCTCCGGTACCCGGATCGGCGAACTCGTCGAGGCGGCCGCCGCCCTTGATCCGCCGTCCCGCCCGCGCGGCCGGTCCCGGGCCCGCCCGGCGCCGGCCCGCCCCACGGTCCCGCCCGCCGTGCCCGCGCCGCCGCCCGCCACCGACAGCGGACTGCCCGTCCGCACGCCCAAGACCGAGCTTCCCGAGCTTCCCGAGCCCAGATTGCAACCCCGGACGGCCCGTTGAGGCCGCGCAGGAAAGGACCCACCACCATGGCCAACACCGAGACCGCGCTCAAGGACGCCGTCGCCTCCATCGAGGGGGCGAGCGCCGCGGCCCTCGTCGACTACAACAGCGGCATGGCCCTCGGCACCATCGGCGGCTCCAAGAGCTTCGACCTGGAGGTCGCCGCGGCGGGCAACACCGACGTCGTCCGCGCCAAGCTGCGCACCATGGAACACCTCGGCCTGAAGGACGAGATCGAGGACATCCTCATCACGCTCGGCACCCAGTACCACCTGATCCGCCTCCTGAAGGGCCGCGGCGGCAGCGGTCTGTTCCTGTACCTCGTCCTGGACTCCGCGCGCGCCAACCTGGCGATGGCCCGCCACCAGCTGCGGCAGATCGAGGCCGACCTCGACGTGTGAGCCGCCCGGTCAGCGGCGTCACGCCCCTCCGGGCGCGGCGCCGCCCTTCCCGGCCCGGCCCGCCCAGCAGCCGCAGCCGCTCCTCGGTGACCGAGCCGGGTTCGGGCGTGTACACCACCAGGGCCTGACCGCTCTCGCCCGCCACCGTCAACGCCGCGTAGGGAACGGTGAGTTCACCCGCGACCGGGTGCCGCAGCCGCGCCGGGGTCCGGGCGGCCGCCGCGCGGTGGGTCCGGACGGGCCGGGCGACCTCCTCGCGGCGCAGCCCCGGCACGCGACGGCGGCCGTGGCCGGGCAAGCCTGGCTACTCCTCCCAGTCGGTGTCGCCGCGCTCGCGGCGCTTGCCGGCGCGCGGGCCCCAGACCCCCGCGTGCAGCGCGTTGACGCCGACGATGCCGCCCCAGGCGATCAGCAGCCCGGGCAGGTGCGCGTTGACCACGGCGATCGCGGAGAGCGGGATGGCGAGGACGAGGGTGACGACGGCGAAGCCGAAGCGCTCGCCCCACCCCTCCCCCGGGCCGCGGCCGCCGCGCGCGTCGCGGGCGACGACCATCTGCTGCTCGGCGAGGTTCCGGCGCACCCTCCGGTCCACGGCGGAGTCCAGGCGCTGCTCGACCTTGTCGAGAAACGAGTCGACGAGCGCGGTCTCGTACTCTTCGCCGAGTTCCCTGCGGGCGTGCAGGGTGGCGTCGAGTTCCTTCTTGAGTTCGGCGTCACGTGCCTGTTGGCGGGCTTCCATACCGGATCACGGTACGGAGCCGCGGCCCGCGGGGCAGTGGGGCTAACCCCCCTCTTGTCAGGAGGCCGCCCCCGAGGCCGCCGGTTCGGCATGCGGCGCGGGCAGGATCGTCGCCTCCGGCACGTGCGCGGTGTCGCGGCGGGCGAGCAGCCAGTACAGCGCGGCCGGGACGACGAGCCCGGCGATCCAGGAGACGTCGGCGCCGCCGAGCGGGCCGACGAGCGGGCCCGTGTAGAAGGAGGTGGCCAGGAACGGGAACTGGGCGACCAGTCCCACGGCATAGACCACGAGCGCCTTCCACCGCCAGGCGCCGTAGCGGCCCTGCGGGTCGAAGAGGGCCGGGATGTCGTAGCGCTCGCGCGCGATCAGGTAGTAGTCGACCAGGTTGATGGCGCTCCACGGCGTGAAGAACGTCAGCAGGAACAGCAGGAAGTCCTTGAACGAGGAGAGGAAGCTGTCCTTGCCGGCCAGGGCGACGGCCGTGCCCGCGACCGAGATGACGGCGATGTACAGGCTCCGGCCGCGCTGCGACAGGACGCGCTGGCCGCGGAAGCCGCTCACGCCGGTCACCATCGCCATGAAGCCGCCGTAGGTGTTCAGGACGTTGACGGTGAGTTTGCCGAGCGCGATGACGAAGTAGAGGACGGAAGCCGCGGCGCCCGCGCCGCCGAGCGAGACGACGTAGCCGACCTGGTTGTCGAGGAACGCCTCGCCCGCGCTCGCCGCGACCAGCACCCCGAACGTCATCGACCACTGCGAGCCGAGCGCCGAGCCGGACAGCGTCCACCAGAACGTGGCCCGGGCGCTGGTGTCGCGCGGCAGATAGCGCGAGTAGTCGGCGACGTACGGGCCGAACGCCAGCTGCCAGGAGGCCGACAGCGAGACGGCGAGCAGGAACATCGGCAGCGAGAAGTGCGCGTCGCCCAGCAGCTCGCCGAGGTCGACGCGGTCCAGGAGCCGGATGCCGAGATAGACGAAGGCGAGCGCGCAGATGACGCTGGCGACCCGGCCCAGGACGTGGATGACGCGGTAGCCGACCGCCGCCAGGACAGCGGTGACCAGCGCGAACAGGATGATGCCGGTCGTGTCGCCGGTGTGCGTCAGCTGGGCGGTCGCCTCTCCGGCGAGGACGCTGCCGCTGGCGAAGAAGCCGACGTACATGAGGATCACGAGGAGCAGCGGTACGACGGCGCCCTTCACGCCGAACTGGGCCCGCGACTGGATCATCTGGGGCAGGCCGAGCTTGGGGCCCTGCGCCGAGTGCAGCGCCATGACGGCGCCGCCGAGCAGGTTGCCGAGGACGAGGCCGGCCAGCGACCAGACCACGTCCCCTCCGAAGACCACGGCGAGCGCGCCGGTGACGACGGCCGTGATGTGCAGGTTCGCGCCGACCCAGAGCGTGAACTGGTTGAAGGCGCGCCCGTGCCGCTCGCTGTCCGGGACGACGTCGATGGAGTGCTTCTCCACTACCGCTGCCATGCGTTGACCTCTACTTCTTGCTCAGCCCGTGCTGGCGCGCGTAGTCGTTCGCGACGTCCTCGGGGTCCTTCTTGTCTTTGTCGACGAGCCGGTTCAGCTCGGTCAGCTGTTCGGTGGTGAGGACGTTGCCGAGCCGGGCGAGCGCCTTGCGGACGGTGGAGTCGGCCTTGCGGTCGGCGATCAGCGGGACGACGTGCTGGCCGGGGACCAGGTTCTTGGGGTCGGTGAGGACGACCCAGTGGTTGGCGGCGATGTCGGTGTCGGTGGTGAACAGGTTCGCCACGTCGACGTCGCCCTTCCGCAGGGCGCCTTTGACCAGCGGCCCGGAGGAGTCGAGGGACTTGAACTCCTTGAACTCCACGCCGTACACGTCCTGCAGGCCCACGGCCCCCACCTGCCGCTTCTTGACCTCGGGCGCGGCACCGATGACGAGCTTGCCGTTGTGCTTCGCGAGGTCGGCGAGCGACGTGAGGCGGTACTTCGCGGCGGTCTCGCGGGTGACGACGAACGCGTCCGAGTCCTCCGCCGTCCCGTACGGGAGGATCTGAAGGCCGGCCGGGAGCGCCATGGCGAGGGCGTTCTGCATCGCGCCCTCCTCGGTCGCGTCGGCTTTGGGGTCGAGGTAGTGCAGCAGGGCGCCCTGGTACTCGGGGAGCAGGTCGATGTCGCCGCCCTTGAGGGCGGGGATGAGGATCTCGCGGGTGCCGAGGTTCGGGCGCACGCTCGTCTTCACACCGGCGGCTCCGAGCGCGGCGGCGTAGAGGTGGCCGAGGACCTGGTTCTCGGTGAAGTTGGCGGTGCCGATGGTGACGCCGCCCTTGCTGGAGCCGCCGCCGGAGCCGCCCGAGCCGCCCCCGTCGAGGGAGGTGATGCCGCTGGAGCAGGCGGCGAGCGCGGGGACGGAGGCCGCGGCGGCCAGGCCGCCGAGGACGGCACGTCGGTTGAGGTGGGTCATCTTGGGTGCTCCTAGGCGGACTTGAGCGCGGCGGGACGGTGACGGAAGAGGAGACGCTGCAACCCCGACAGGGCCAGGTCGAGGACGACGGCGACCACCGCGACGAGGACGGCGCCGCCGAGCACCTGCACGAGGTCCCGCTGGGCGAGCCCGTCGAAGACGTAGCGGCCGAGTCCGCCGAAGGAGACGTACGCGGCGATGGTGGCGGTCGCCACGACCTGGATCAGCGCGAGCCGCAGCCCCGTCATGATCAGCGGCAGCGCGAGCGGCAGCTCGACCTGGAGGAGGACCTGGTGGCCGCGCATGCCCTGGCCGCGCGCGGCGTCCTTCACCTCCGGGTCGACGGCGGTCATCCCCGCGTAGGTGTTGGTCACGATGGACGGCACGGCGAGCGCGACGAGCGCGATGTAGACGGGCCACATCGACAGCCCGCTGGCCAGGAAGACGAGCACCACGAGGCCCACGGTGGGCAGTGCCCGCCCGAACGAGGAGAGGTTGATGGCGACGAACGCGCCGCGGCCGGTGTGCCCGATGAGCAGCCCCACGGGCAGGGCGATGGCGGCGGCGACGAGCGTGGCGATCAGCGAGTACTGGAGGTGCTCGGCGAGCCGGTGCCCGATCCCGTCGGACCCGGCCCACTGCTCGCCGCTGACCAGCCAGGAGCCCAGGTTCTTGAAGAGTTCGTACATGGCGGTCAGCCCTTCCGGGTCCGGGTGCGGGTCCAGGGCGTGAGCAGCCGCTGTACGCCGACGAGAGCCGCGTCCGCGACGAGAGCGAGCAGCAGCGTCAGGACGACGCCCACGATCACCGGCGTCGGGAAGTTGCGCTGGAACCCGTCGGTGAACAGCTGGCCCAGACCGCCGTCGCCGATGTACGTGGCCACGGAGACGAGCGAGATGGACATGACGGTCGCGATCCGCACGCCCGCCATGATCACCGGGAGCGCCAGCGGCAGTTCGACGGTGAGCAGGGTGCGCAGCGGCCGCGTCCCCATGGCCTTCGCGGCTTCCTTCGTCTTCTGCGGTACGGAGTCGAGGCCCTCGACGGTGTTCCGCAGCAGGACCACGAGGGTGTAGATCGTCAGGCCGGTGACGGTGGTGGTGCGGGTGAGCCCGGAGACCGGCAGCAGCAGGACGAAGACGGCGATGGAGGGGATGGTGAACAGGACGTTCGACATCCCGAGGAGGAAGCCGCGCAGGGGCCGCACGCGGTGGGCGAGGACGGCGAGCGGCAGGGAGATCAACAGGCCGAACAGGACGGCGGTGAGGGCGGCTTGGAGGTGGGAGAGGGCGAGGGTGGTGAGGTCGGAGGTGTGCTCGCCGACCCAGGACCAGTCGAAGCTCATACGGTGTCACGTCCGTCCGGCCCGACGCCTTCCGGCCCGTCCGGCGCCGGCGGGGTCCCGGCCACGGCTTCGGGTGCCGATCCGCCCCTTCCCAGCCCCGCCGTCGGACGAGAGGCAGCGGGGTCCGGGGCGGAGCCCCGTGTCGGTGCGCCCGACAGGGCTGAGGCATGCGCGGCCCCCGCCCGCACATGGATGTCGTCCCGGGACGAGACCCCCGTGAAAACCCCCTCCGCATCGACGCGGGCCACAAGCCCGGCGGGCGACGCGACGGACTCGTTCAACGCGGAGAGCAGCGAATCCCCGTCCCGCAGCGCCCGCACAGGCGCCTCGGCCCCGCTGTCCCGGTCCCGCCAGTGCAGCGGCTTGCGGGCCGCGTCGAGCACCAGCTCCCAGGGGGCCCCGTCCGGCACGGGCGCCTGCGGTACGCCGGCCAGCGCGCTCAGCGACAGCAGCTTCAGCCCCCGCTCGGCGCCGAGGAAGTCGGCCACGAACCCGTCGACGGGCCGGGCCAGCAGCTCCGCGGGGGCCGCGCACTGCACCAGGTGCCCGCCTTCGCGGAAGACGGCTATCCGGTCGCCGAGCCGCACCGCCTCGTCGATGTCGTGCGTGACGAAGACGATGGTCTTGTTCAACTCCTTCTGCAGCCGCAGCAGTTCGTCCTGGAGCTGGGCGCGGACGACAGGGTCCACCGCGCCGAACGGCTCGTCCATGAGCAGCACCGGCGGATCCGCGGCGAGGGCGCGCGCCACGCCGACCCGCTGCTGCTGGCCGCCGGAGAGCTGGTGCGGGTAGCGGCGGCCCATCTCGGCCGCAAGCCCGACCCGCTCCAGGAGGTCACCGGCGGCGGCCCGGGCCTTCTTGCGGCCCCAGCCGAGCAGCAGCGGCACGGTCGCGACGTTGTCCAGGACGGTGCGGTGCGGGAAGAGGCCGGCCTGCTGGATGACGTAGCCGATGGAGCGCCGCAGCTCGGCGGCGTCCTGGTCGAGGACGTCGCGGCCGCCGACCCGGATGGTGCCCGAGGTGGGGTCGACCATCCGGTTGATCATCCGCAGGCTCGTCGTCTTGCCGCAGCCGGAGGAGCCGACGAAGACGGTCACGCCTCCTTCGGGCATGGAGAGGGTGAGGTCGTGCACCGCCGTCGTGCCGTTCGGGAACCGCTTGTGGACCGCTTCGAACTGGATCATGGAGCGCCTCTGGAGTCCTCTTGCCCGGTCTGCATATCGTCATGCAGAGTTCTTGGTGCGTGAATAACTTGTCAATGGCCCCGCTTAAATCACCGGCAAATCCCCTCGGGCTGCCCGAAATGTGAGACGCGGCCGCCCCGTCAAGGGCGATTTACTACGGTTCGAGGAGGAATGGCGCGTGACGTCCAAGATGGTGGGCCCGACCCCGGCGAACTCGACCCGGCCCGGACCGGCAGACCCGACGGCGACGGAACCGACCCCGCCCACACCCTCGGTCCCGACACCACCCCCCGTCGTCGTCCTCGACGGCCACGGCCTCCCGGTCACCGACGTCGTCCGCCTCGCCGACGCCACCGCCCGCCCTGTCCCCGGCACCGACGCCATGAAGCGCGTCGAGGAGTCCTGGAACGCGGCCCGCGAGATCGCCGCCTGGGGCCGCGTCTACGGCCGCTCCACCGGCGTCGGCGCCAACCGCAGCGAGGACGTGCCCACGGAGGCCGCCGCCGACCACGGCCTGCGCCTGCTGCGCAGCCACGCCGGCGCGATCGGCGACGAACTGCCCGAGCGCGAGGTCCGCGCGATGCTCGCCGTCCGCGCCAACCAGCTGCTCGCCGGCGGCGCCGGCCTGCGCCCCACCGTCGTGACCGCCCTGTGCGAGGCGCTGGAGAACGGCGCGCACCCCGCCGTCAACGAACACGGCTCGGTCGGCACCGGCGACATCGCCGCCCTCGCCCAGATGGGCCTGGCCCTGGCCGGCGAACACCCCTGGCGCGGCAAAGGCACCGCCCCGGACGCCCAGCCGCTCGACAACAACGACGCGCTCGCCCTGATCTCCAGCAACGCCCTCACCCTCGGCCAGTCCGCCCTCGCCCTGCACGAACTGCGCGCCCTGCTCACCGCGACCCAACTCGTCGCCGCCCTCAGCCTGTTGGCCGTCGACGGCTCCTACGAGGCCTACGCGCTCCCCGTCCACGAGGCCCGCCACCACAAGGGCTCCTACGACGTGGCCGCCCGGATGCGCGCCCACCTCGGCGCCCCCGACCGGCCCACCCCACCGCTCGGCCGCATCCAGGACCCGTACGGCCTGCGCTGCGTACCCCAGATCCACGGCCCGGCGCAGGACGCGGCCGACGCCCTCGAAGCGGTCCTCACCGTCGAGATCAACGCGGCCGCGGAGAACCCGCTCATCTCGCCCGAGGACATGACCGCCTACCACCACGGCGGCTTCTACCTGGCCCAACTCGCCCTGGCCCTGGACCACTTCCGTCTCTCGGTCACCCAGGTCGCCCGCCTCTCGACGTCCCGCCTGTCCACCCTCAACGAACCGGCCTACACCCGCCTGCGCCCCTTCCTCGCCGACGGCGAACCGGGCGCCTCCGGCGTGATGATCCTGGAGTACGCGGCCGGCGCCGCCCTCGGCGACCTGCGCGCCTTCGCGGCCCCCGCCTCCCTGGGCCACGCGGTCCTCTCCCGCGGCGTCGAGGAACAGGCCAGTTTCGCGTCCCTCGCGGCCCGCCAGACCCTGCGCCTGTGCGCGGCCTACCGTCAGGTCGTCGGCTGCGAACTGGTCGCCGCGGTCCGGGCCCTGCGCCTGCGCGACCACCGCCCCGACCCGTCCCTGCCGGTGGGCCGCGCCTTCGCCCTGGCCGACGCCGCCCTGGAACCGGCCCTGACGGACCGCCCGCTCACCCAGGACGTGGCCCGAGCGGCGGCGCTCCTCGATCACTTCACGGAATGACACCCCGAGCCCGTCCCGCCCCGCCGCGGCGCCGACGGTCCCTGCGACCGCCGCCCGCCTCCCGGGGTCAGAGCTTGCCGAACACCACCCCGCGCCACGTCCAGCCCGCCGCCAGCACGGCGTCCCGCACCGGCTCCGTCATCCGCCCGGTGTCAAAGGAGAACGTCTCCTCCCAGTGCCGCTCACCGTCCGCCCCGCGACCGTACGACCACCGCTTGCTCACCGTGCGCGACGGCCCCCTGCCGTACTCCCGGGACCGCGCGAACCGCGGGGTCCCGTCGAGCCAGGTGACCTCCCACTGCTCGGTCAGCGCCCGGACCTCGCGCTCGTCCGGCACCAGCCGCAGCCGGATCCGTACGGTCCGGTCGACGTGGCGGCTGCGGAAGAACTCCTGCCAGGCCGGCTCTCGCACCCGCCACTCGGCGACCAGATCGGCCCGCTGCTGCGGGGTGGCGGCCCCTACCGTCCACGGCTCCTCGGGCCCGCCCAGGGCGAGCAGCGCCGCGCGCACCTCCGCCGCGGCCCGGGGCACGACCCCGTCGTCGGGACGCCGGGTGCCGGTCAACCTGTCGAAAAGACCCATCCGCGCAAGGTAGCAACGCCCCCGTGCGACCCCTGGCGCCCCCGCCCCCGGCCTGAATAAAATCATGCACAGCCATGACAGATTGAATGAGCGGCCGGGCACGGACGGGGAGACATGAGCGAGCACACGACGAACGGCACCGGGGGCCACAGCCCCGCCACCCGCCTCCAGCACCTCTTCGAGAACCACCGCCTCACCCCCACGCAGCGGCGCATCGCCCACTGCATGGTGCGCCGCGCGGCCGACGTGCCGTTCCTCTCCTCCGTGGAGCTGGCCGACCTGGCCGGCGTCAGCCAGCCCTCCGTCACCCGCTTCGCCGTCGCCCTCGGCTTCGACGGCTACCCGGCGCTCCGCCGCCACCTGCGCGAGGTCGCCCCCGCCGAACCGGCCGCCCCCACCGCGGCCAACGAGTACCAGCAGGCCGTCGAGGCCGAGATCGCCAACCTGCGCCACCTCGCCGACCTCCTCGCCGACCCCGAGCCGGTCGAACGCGCGGGCCGCCTCCTCGCCGCCTCCCAGCCCCTCCTCGTCCTCGGCCTGCGCGCGGCCGCCTCCCAGGCCTACGGCTTCTCCTACTTCGCGGCCAAGGTCCACCCCGACGTCCGCCTCCTCGACGAGGGCGGCACGATGCTCGCCGACCGCGTCGACGCGGCCGTCCGCGCGGGCGCCACGACCCTGCTCTGCTTCGCCCTGCCCCGCCACCCGCGCGAGGTCGTCGACGCCCTCGCCTACGCCAGAACGGCCGGCCTCACCGTGGTCTCCGTCGCCGACTCCGCCTTCGCCCCCGTCGCCAAACACTCGGACCTGCTGCTGCCGGCGGCCGTCGGCACCGGACTCGCCTTCGACACGGCCTGCGCGCCCATGCTGCTCGGCCGCGTCCTGCTGGAAGCGATGTGCGACGGCCTCCCGCAGGCCCAGGCCCGCCTGGAGGAGTTCGACGTACGGGCGGCGGAGCGCGGCCTGTTCGTGGAGTGAGCCGCGAAAAAGATTGCGCGGGGACCGCCGCACCCCCGTGAAGGGGGGCGGGACGACGGCGGTCCCCGCGAGGGACGCGACACCGGGCCGAACCGGGTGCCACGCCCAAGGCGTCCATGGAGACCCGGGAGCCGCTCCGGAGATTCCTCGACGCCGTTCACTGCCGCCCGGACCGGGGAGCCGCTCCCGCCCCTGACGACATCCACCACTGTGCCGGGCGCGTGTTAAGCCGGTGCTGCGCGCATGTGACGCGCCCGTACCGTTTTCGCAAACCCCGGAACGGGAGCTACGCGCGCGGCTGCTTCCCGCTGGCCTTCGCCAGGAACGCCAGCAGGTCCTGACGGCTCACCACACCCGTCGGCTTCCCCTCGACCAGCACGATCGCGGCGTCCGCCGAGCCGAGCACGGCCATCAGATCCGCCACCGGCTCACCGGAGCCGACGTGCGGCAGCGGCGCCGACATGTGCTTGTCCAGCGGGTCGCCCAGCGAGGCCCGCTGGGTGAAGAGCGCGTCGAGCAGTTCCCGCTCCACGACCGAGCCGACAACCTCGGCGGCCATCACGTCCGGGTGCCCGGCGCCCCGCTTGACCACGGGCATCTGCGAGACGCCGTACTCCCGCAGCACCTCGATGGCCTGACCGACCGTCTCCTCCGGGTGCATGTGCACGAGTTCGGGCAGTGAACCGCCGTCCTTGTCCTTCAGGACGTCGCCGACGCGGGCGCTGGGCCCGGAGTCCTCGAGGAAACCGTAGTCGGCCATCCACTCATCGTTGAAGATTTTACTGAGATACCCCCGCCCGCTGTCCGGCAGCAGCACCACCACGATGTCGTCCGGCCCCAGCCGCTCCGCCACCCGCAGCGCCGCCACGACCGCCATCCCGCAGGAGCCGCCGACCAGCAGGCCCTCCTCCTTGGCGAGGCGGCGGGTCATCTGGAAGGAGTCCTTGTCGGAGACGGCGACGATCTCGTCGGCGACCTCGCGGTCGTAGGCGGTCGGCCAGAAGTCCTCGCCGACGCCCTCGACGAGGTAGGGGCGGCCCGAGCCGCCGGAGTAGACCGAGCCCTCGGGGTCGGCGCCGATGACCCGCACGCGGCCGTCGCTGGCGTCCTTCAGGTACCGGCCGGTGCCGGAGATGGTGCCGCCCGTGCCGACCCCGGTGACGAAGTGCGTGATGCGTCCGTCCGTCTGGTCCCACAGCTCGGGGCCGGTGGAGTGGTAGTGCGAGGCCGGGTTCTCCGGGTTGCTGTACTGGTCCGGCTTCCAGGCGTCCGGCGTCTCACGGACCAGCCGGTCGGAGACGTTGTAGTACGAGTCCGGGTGCTCCGGGTCGACCGCGGTCGGGCAGACGACGACCTCGGCGCCGTACGCGCGCAGCACGTTGATCTTGTCCGTGGAGACCTTGTCGGGGCACACGAAGATGCACTTGTACCCCTTCTGCTGCGCCACGATGGCGAGCCCGACACCGGTGTTGCCGCTGGTGGGCTCCACGATGGTGCCCCCGGGCCGGAGCGCCCCGCTCTTCTCGGCCGCCTCGATCATGCGCAGCGCGATGCGGTCCTTCACGGAACCGCCGGGGTTGAAGTACTCGACCTTGGCCAGGACGGTCGCCTGAAGCCCTTCGGTCACCTTGTTGAGCCTCACCAGCGGGGTGTTGCCGACGAGGCTGATCATCGAGTCGTGGATCTGCACGTTGTCTCCGGGTCTCCTACAAAGGGTTGCGGCCAGCGTATGCCGCGCACCGGCCCTTCATCTGCCGTTGCGATTGACCGACGGTGCTTACGGGGCAAGGACACAGTGAGCCGTAATAGCGAAAGAGGTGGCCGCGGACGATGTCGAGCAGGGCAAGGGTGGCACGGCGGATCGCCGCGGGCGCGGCGTACGGCGGGGGCGGGATCGGGTTGCTCGGGGCGGCCGCGGTCGGGGTGGTGCTGGCGGAGGTGCAGTTCGCGCGGCGCCAGGTGGGCAACCACGGCACCGCGCCGGTCCACCTCCCCTCGGCCGACGGCCTGTACGGCAGGGCGTACGGCGGTACGGAGCCGGAGGCGGTGCGGTTCGCGATGCTGGGCGACTCCACTGCGGCGGGGCAGGGGGTGCACCGGGCGCGGCAGACGCCGGGGGCGCTGCTCGCCTCGGGGCTCGCGGCGGTGGCGGAGCGTCCGGTGCAGTTGCGCAACGTGGCGCTGCCCGGCGCCATGTCGGACGATCTGGACCGGCAGGTGGCGCTGGTCCTCGCCGATCCCGGCTGGCGGCCGGACGTCTGCGTGATCATGATCGGCGCGAACGATGTGACGCACCGCATCCCCGCGACCAAGTCCGTGCGGCACCTCTCGTCGGCGGTGCGGCGGTTGCGTACGGCGGGTGCGGAGGTGGTGGTGGGGACCTGTCCGGACCTGGGTTCGGTCGAGCCGGTGCAGCAGCCGCTGCGCTGGCTGGCGCGGCGTGCCTCGCGGCAGCTGGCGGCGGCGCAGACGATCGGCACGGTGGAGCAGGGCGGGCGGACGGTGTCGCTGGGCGATCTGCTGGGCCCGGAGTTCGCGGCGAACCCGCGGGAGCTGTTCGGCCCGGACAACTACCACCCTTCGGCGGAGGGGTATCAGACGGCGGCGATGGCGGTGCTGCCGACGCTCTGTGCGGCGCTGGGCGTCTGGCCGGACGAGGAGCGGCCCGACGTGGACCGGGCGGAGGGTTTCCTGCCGGTGGCGCGGGCGGCGGCGAAGGCGGTCGAGGAGGGCGGTACGGAGGTGACGGCGGCGATGCCGACGGGTCCGCGCGGCCCGTGGGCGCTGATGAAACGGCGCCGCCGCCGCCGCACCCCGTCCCAGGACCCGTCCCCGGCCCACGACACTCCCCGCTCGGCGGCCCCGCACTGACATGCGAAACCGCCAACCCAAGCCCCTCCGCGGCGCCCCTCGCAAGCCCCTCCCGCGATCGAGGAACGCGGACCCGGGCCAGAGCCCCGCGACGACCACCGAAACCCCCAACTCAAGCCCCTCCGGCGATTGAGGAGCGGGGTCCGGGGCAGAGCCCCGCGACAGTCACCGAGGCGCCCTCCTCAAGGCCCTCCCGCGATCGAGGAACGCGGGCCCGGGGCAGAGCCCGCGACAACCGCCGAAGCCCCCTCCTCAAGCCCCTCCGGCGATTGAGGAGCGGGGTCCGGGGCGGAGCCCCGCGGCGGTCACCGAGGCGGCCCGGGCGAACGACTCCGCACGAAAGGAACCCTGCCCGGAACCCGCCCCCCCGCAAAGCGCTGAGCAAGCGCTTAGAAAAATGCGTCAGGCGTCACACACCCACACCGGTGACCCGAGCGATACGTACGGGTAACTTCCCAAGCGGTCCTGCATTCGCCGCACACCCCCTGGAGCCGTGATGCCCGAAGCCGTAATCGTCTCAGCCGCCCGCTCCCCCATCGGCCGCGCTTTCAAGGGCTCTCTGAAGGACCTGCGCGCGGACGACCTGACCGCGACGATCATCCAGACCGCTCTCGCCAAGGTCCCGGAGCTGGACCCGCGCGACATCGACGACCTCATGCTCGGCTGCGGCCTGCCCGGCGGCGAGCAGGGCAACAACCTGGGCCGCATCGTGGCCGTGCAGATGGGCATGGACCACCTCCCCGGCTGCACCGTCACCCGGTACTGCTCGTCGTCCCTGCAGACGACGCGCATGGCCCTGCACGCCATCAAGGCGGGCGAGGGCGACGTCTTCATCTCGGCGGGCGTCGAGATGGTGTCGCGCTTCGCCAAGGGGAACTCCGACTCCCTGCCCGACACCCGCAACCCGTTCTTCGCCGAGGCCGAGGCCCGCACCGCGGCCGTCGCCCAGCAGGAGGGCACCTCCTGGCACGACCCGCGCGAGGACGGCCTGGTGCCGGACGCGTACATCGCGATGGGGCAGACCGCCGAGAACCTGGCCCGCCTCAAGGGCGTCACCCGCGCGGACATGGACGCCTTCGGCGTGCGCTCGCAGAACCGTGCCGAGGAAGCCATCAAGAACGGCTTCTGGGAGCGCGAGATCACCCCGGTCACCACCCCGGACGGAACCGTCGTCAGCAAGGACGACGGTCCGCGCGCCGGCGTCACCCTGGAGGGCGTCGCCGGCCTCAAGCCCGTCTTCCGCCCCGACGGCCTGGTCACGGCCGGCAACTGCTGCCCGCTGAACGACGGCGCCGCCGCCCTCGTGATCATGTCCGACACCAAGGCCCGCGAGCTGGGCCTGACCCCGCTCGCCCGCGTGGTGTCGACCGGCGTCTCCGGTCTCTCCCCCGAGATCATGGGCCTCGGCCCGGTGGAGGCCAGCAAGCAGGCGCTGAAGCGCGCCGGGCTCGGTGTCTCCGACATCGACCTGTTCGAGATCAACGAGGCGTTCGCCGCCCAGGTCATCCCGTCCGCCCGCGACCTCGGCATCGACGAGGACAAGCTGAACGTGAACGGCGGCGCCATCGCCGTGGGCCACCCCTTCGGCATGACCGGCGCGCGCATCACGGGCACGCTCATCAACAGCCTGCAGTTCCACGACAAGCAGTTCGGCCTGGAGACGATGTGCGTCGGCGGCGGCCAGGGCATGGCGATGGTCATCGAGCGCCTGAGCTGACCGCGGCGGGCCGGGCATGACCTGAATCCGGTCATGCAATCGTGATCCAATCTCCCCCAGGATGTGACGTACATCTCGGGGGAGAGCCCTTTTCGCAGGTCAGGCCCGTACCCGGCCTATATGAGGCCTAAACGCCCAGCCAAAAGACCTGTCCAATTCGTGACGTAATGCACTGACAGCCGGTTCGTCCAGGCTTCAAGCTGATGTAGGAAGTCGGGGGTCGACTTGGAACCGGGAGTACGTCAGTGAGCGCCATCCCTCTTGCTTTGCTGCTCGCCTCGGCCGCTGCCACGGCCGTCGGCGCCGCCACCCTGCACAACGTCCGGGGCCTGCGCCGGCAGATCGCGGACCTGCGCGAGGAAGTGGCACGCGGCCGCGCCACCGCCGCGCGCCCCGGTGTGCCCGCGGCGCGCACCACGACCGACGCGGACGCCATACGGGTCGCCGTCGCCGACGCCCTCGCCGAGGAGCGGGAGCGGGAGCTGGCGGAGGCGCGGGCGTTCTGGGCCGCGCAGGAGGCGCGTGACACCTCGGACCTGCCGCCGTTCCTGGCCGGCGGGGGCGCGCTGAGCGAGGAGTTCTTCCTGCCGCGGCAGGCCGACTTCGCCGGTCTGGAGCCGCTCGTCGAGTCGGCGGCCCTGGAGCCGGAGGACGAGTTCCTCCCCAAGGACGCCGTCACCGGGATCGCTCCCGGTGAGTCGCCCGAGCTGACCGCGGCCCGGCGCCGGCACCCCTCGCACCCGGACTTCGTCCCGGTGCAGTCGCCGGTCACCAGTGACCACGAGCGGACGGTGGCGGCTCTGGAGGAGCTGGCGCACACGCGCACGGCGCTCTGCGACGTCCGTCCCGGCCCGCTGGGCACGCTCGACGTCTACGTCTTCGCCGACGGTACGACGCTGTGCATGACCCCGGGCCACCGTGAGACGGCGGAACAGCTGGCCGCGGCGCTGCGGGACGGGGACACGCCGGTGCTGCTCGGCGGGTCCGGGGTCTCCGGCGCCTACGCGCTGACCTTCGAGTGCGCCGGGGACAACGTGTACATCCTGGCGGACCGGGTCATAGCGTCGGCGTGACACCCTGACGCCCTGACGCCCGCGCGGGGCCGTACGCCCCGCACCCGGGCCCCGGGCTCCCGCTCCGCGCGCCGCGGAAGGCTTCAGACACCCGCCCGCTTCATGGCCGCCTCGACCAGCTCGACCGCGTCGGCCAGTGCCTGCGGGCCGGGCAGGACCACCGCCAGATCCCGCGCCGCGACCGTCACCTGGTCCGCGGCGGCGAACATCCCCGCGTCCGGCATCTCCCGCACGGCGGCCTCCGGATCCTCCAGCCGCTGGGCCCGCGCGGACAGCTCCCGGGCCAGGCCCAGGGCCTCAGCGGCCGCGCCCCGCTGCAGCCGGCTCTGCGGTGCGGCCCGCAGCCGGTCCGCGAACTGCTCCACCGCGGCGGTCAATGGTGTCGTATCAAGCACCCGGCGACTGTAGCTGTTTACAAGCGTCCGGCGCTCAGGCACGGTGACGTGAACGACAGGTCGCATCGAAGCGTTCCGGAGGCGCCGATGTCCCACGTCTTCTCCGCGGAGACCCACCGCAATCTGCTGGCTCGCATCCCCCACTGCACCGGTCGTGAAGTCGCCGACTGGCTGCGCACCGTCGAAGACGGACCGTGTTTTCTGCGCTTCGAAGAGAAGGTCAGCTGGCTCCGCGGGGAGCACGATCTCGCGTACGGCCACGCCAAGGCGATCATCCACGAGTACGACCTGCGGCGCGCGGCGCGCCGGTTCGGCTAGGTCCGCCCGACGCGAAAGGGCCCGCGCACCCGGAGGTGCGCGGGCCCTTCACGATCGGCCGGGGCCGGTCGCTAGTCGTTGCCCTGCAGGATCGCGATGAGCCGCAGGAACTCCATGTAGATCCAGACCAGCGTCATGGTCAGACCGAAGGCGGCGAGCCACGCCTCGTCCTTCGGGGCACCGTACGCGATGCCGTCCTCGACCTGCTTGAAGTCCAGGGCCAGGAAGCACGCGCCGAGCAGGATGCCGATGACGCCGAAGAGGATGCCGAGGCCGCCGCTGCGGAAGCCGAGGCCGTCACCGCCGCCGAAGACGGCGAAGAGCAGGTTCACCGCCATGAGCAGGACGAAGCCCATCGCGGCGGCCATGACGAAGCCGTAGAAGCGGCGGTTGACGCGGATCCAGCCCGCCTTGTAGGCGATGAGGACGGCCGCGAAGACCGCCATCGTGCCGAGCACGGCCTGCATGGCCGCGCCGCTCGCGATGTAGTTGTCGACGACGCTCGACAGGACGCCGAGGAAGACACCCTCCAGCGCCGCGTACGCCAGGATCAGCGGCGGGGACGCCTTGCGCTTGAAGGCCTGGACGAAGCCGAGCACCATCGCGACGAGGCCGGAGCCGATCGCGATGCCGTACGACGTGGTGAGGTGGGCGTCGTCCACCGGAAGCAGCGCCCAGGCGAGCGCCGCGGTGACGATCAGGACACCGAGGGTGGTGGCCGTGCGCATGATGACGTCGTCCATCGTCATGCGGCCGGTGGTGGCGGGCGCCTGCGGAGCGCCGTACTGGTCCTGCTGGGCGTAGGGGTTCTGCGCGTACGGGTTGCCGGCGGGCGCCTGGCCGTACGGGTTGGCCTGCGTGCCGACCGCGGGGCCCCCGGCCTGCGGCTGCTGCGCGTGGAACTGCGCGTAGCCGTTGTCGCGGCTGAACCCCCGTCGCGAGAAGACCGGGTTGCTGCTCCTCATTTCACTCCTCCATGGCCACCGTGTATGGCCTTGCCACAAGAGTAATGGGCTGGCAAAGATCCGGCCCTAGTGCTCAGGGAGGATCTTTCTCACCCTGTTACCGGCAACGTACGGAGTACGCCCGGTGTTCCGCCCGGAGGCAGGTCAGAAGGGAAAACCCGTGTACGCCTCGGCGAGGTCGGTCTCGGCCGCCCGCGACGTGGTCACGCGGTCCAGCCCGGCGAGCTGGATGCGGTCGTCGAAGGGGGTGGCGTCGGGCGCGCGGTGCAGCAGGGTCGTCATCGCGTAAGAGAAGCGCTCGGCCTGCCAGACGCGGCGCAGGCAGGCGGCGGAGTAGCCGTCGAGGAGCGCCGTCTCGCCGGTGCGCGTGTACGTGGTGAGGGCGCGGGCGAAGGTGACGACGTCGCCGACGGCGAGGTTGAGGCCCTTGGCGCCGGTCGGCGGGACGATGTGCGCCGCGTCGCCCGCGAGGAAGAGGCGGCCGTGCCGCATGGGTTCGTGGACGTAGCTGCGCATCGGGGTGACGGAGGTGGCGGTGACGGGACCGCGGGCCAGCCGCCAGGCGGGGTCGTCGACCTCCAGGCGGCGGTCGAGCTCGTCCCAGATCTGTCCGTGGGTCCAGTCGCCCGCGTCCGTGCCCTCGGGGACTTGCAGGTACGCGCGCGTGACGGAGGGCGAGCGCATGGACAGCAGGGCGAAGCCGCGGTCGCTGTGGGCGTAGACCAGCTCGTCGTGGGAGGGGGCGACGTCGGCGAGGATGCCGAGCCAGGCGAAGGGGTACGTCCGCTCGTACGTCCGGGTGAGCGCCGGGGGCATCGCCGCGCGGGCCACGCCCCAGAATCCGTCGCAGCCCACGACGTAGTCGCACTCCAGGACGGATTCGCGGCGCTGGTGGCGGTAGCGGACGCGCGGGCGCTCCGTCCCGGCGCCTTCCACGGCGAGCGCCTCGGCCCCGAAGAGGAGCGGGGCGCCGTCGGTGAGGCGGGCCGCGATGAGGTCCTTGCAGACCTCGGTCTGGGCGTAGACCGTGACGGACCGGCCGCCGGTCAGGGCCGGGAGGTCGACGCGGTGGCGGCGCCGGTCGAAGCGCAGCTCGATGCCGTCGTGCGTCAGGCCCTCGCGGTCCAGGCGCGCTCCGACGCCGGCGGCGCGCAGGACGTCGACGGTGCCCTGTTCCAGGATCCCGGCGCGCTGGCGGCGCTCGACGTACTCCCGGTCCCGGCTCTCCAGGACGACCGCCGCGATCCCGGCGTTCTGCAACAGCCTGGCCAGGAGCAACCCGGCCGGACCGGCTCCGATGATCCCGACGGTGGTGCGCATACGGTCCCTCCCACTCCCCGGCGTTCGCCTGGTGAACTTTCGTTCACGGCAGCCTCGCCGGGATCCTCCGCCCCCGCCGGGCGGGTGTCAATGGGGGTGCGGGCAGCGCGCGGCACCCCGCGACCGTGAGGAAGTGAAGGGTCGCGAGGGAAAAGGGGGGAAAGGGGTGCGAAGAAGTGAATCGGAGGTGCCCGGAACCGGACTTGAACCGGTACGCCCGCGAAGGGCAGCGAGGTTTAAGCTCGCCGTGTCTGCATTCCACCATCCGGGCAGGCTGTGGGGCTCCGCATCGACCGTCCGAGCCTATCCGGCGGCCTCCCCCGATCAGCGGAGCTACAGCTCTATGTTGTCTTATTTTATTGACGTCTGAGGGTGCATCAGCACACGACAGTGGCCATACGCACTTGCCGGAGGCCCTTCCCGGTGGCCGCGCCGGTTTCTGCGGATTGACGGAATTTCACCTCCTGTCCGGGTCCGGCCGGGGGTGCGCTCTCTCAGGGGTGCGTGTCATACCCAGGTATGACACGGGCCGGCCCGGTGCGACCGAAGTCGCCCCTCGGAACGGGAACTGCGGCTGACTCCACGCGCCCGATCGGCCGCGACGATGGGAACGTCCCCCAGCAGTCGTCCCGTCAGGAGCACCCCCGTGACCACCACCCCTCTCGCCGGCCGGACCACCACGGTGGCGGCCCGCGCCACGGAGCTGTCCAAGGTCTACGGACAGGACGAGACCCAGGTGGTCGCGCTCGACCGGGTCTCCATCGAGTTCCGGCAGGCCGAGTTCACCGCGATCATGGGCCCCTCGGGCTCCGGCAAGTCGACGCTGATGCACTGCGTGGCGGGGCTCGACACCTTCTCGTCCGGCTCGGTCCGCATCGGTGAGACGGAGCTGGGCTCCCTGAAGGACAAGCAGCTCACCAAGTTGCGCCGGGACAAGATCGGGTTCATCTTCCAGGCGTTCAACCTGCTGCCGACGCTGACCGCCCTGGAGAACATCACGCTCCCCATGGACATCGCGGGCCGCAAGCCCGACAAGCAGTGGCTGGAGAACGTCATCCAGATGGTCGGCCTCGCCGACCGCCTGCGGCACCGGCCCGCGCAGCTCTCCGGCGGCCAGCAGCAGCGGGTCGCGGTCGCCCGCGCGCTGGCCTCGCGGCCCGAGATCATCTTCGGTGACGAGCCCACCGGGAACCTGGACTCCCGCTCCGGCGCGGAGGTCCTCGGCTTCCTGCGCAACTCCGTGCGGGAGCTGGGCCAGACCGTCGTCATGGTCACGCACGACCCGGTGGCCGCGGCCTACGCGGACCGCGTCGTCTTCCTGGCCGACGGCCGCATCGTGGACGAGGTGCACGGGCCGACCGCGGACTCGGTCCTGGACCGCATGAAGCGGTTCGACGCCAAGGGCCGCACCAGCTGACGCCGCCGCGCCCCGAAGGGGCGCGGGGAGCGGCGCGAGCGACCACGACGCACGCGCACCCGCCCACGAGACAGCAGCCCCTACGGCGAACAGGCCGGGGGCACCCCGCCGAACCCTGGACTGGCAGAAACCCATGTTCCGAACCGCCCTGCGCAACGTCTTCGCGCACAAGGCCCGCCTGCTGATGACGGTGCTCGCCGTCATGCTCGGCGTCGCCTTCGTCTCCGGCACCCTCGTCTTCACCAACACCATCTCCTCCGCCCTGGAGAAGTCGTCGTCCAAGGGCTTCGACCACGTCGACGTGGCACTGACCCCCGGCTTCGTCGAGGGTGACGCCGACAAGGTCGGCAAGGAGACCAAGCTGACCGACGCCACCTTGAAGAAGGCGCGCGCCGTGCCGGGCGCCGCCTCCGCGTACGGCGTGGTGGGCGGGTACGCCGCCGTCGCCGACCAGGACGGCGGGCTGGTCGGCAACGGCTTCTCCACCAAGGGCGGCAACTACTGGGGCTCCGCGCAGGACCCGGACCCGCGCTACCCGCTCAAGGACGGCACCGCCCCGCACGGGAAGAACCAGGTCGCCCTGGACTCCGAGACCGCCGAGCGCGCCGGGTACAAGGTCGGCGACCAGGTCCGCATGTCCGTCGACGGCCCCGTCCTCACCCCGACCCTCACCGGCGTCTTCACCACCGACGACGGGAACGTGACGGCCGGCGGCTCCCTCGCCCTCTTCGACACCGCGACCGCGCAGACGCTCTTCCACCGGCCGGGCGCCTACGACGAGATCGACGTACGGGCCGCCGCGGGCACCAGCCAGGACCAGCTGCGCGCCGCGCTCGACAAGACGCTCGGCAAGGACGCGGCCGAGACGCAGACGGGTCAGCAGCTCGCCGACGACCAGGCGGAGATGATCTCCACGTCGATGAGTTCGATGAAGCAGCTGCTGCTGGGCTTCGCCGGTGTCTCGCTCTTCGTCGGCATCTTCATCATCGCCAACACCTTCACCATGCTGGTCGCCCAGCGCACCAAGGAACTGGCCCTGATGCGCGCCGTCGGCGCCTCCCGCCGCCAGGTCACGCGCTCGGTGCTCCTCGAAGCCCTCGTCGTGGGCGCCGTCGCCGCCGTCACCGGACTGGCCGTCGGCATCGGGATCGGCGCGGGCATGCGCTCCCTGATGAACGGCACGGGCGCGATCATCCCCGACGGGCCGCTGGTCGTCTCCACCGGCACGGTCGTCTCCGCGCTCGTCGTCGGCGTCGTCATCACGATGCTGGCCGCCTGGCTGCCGGGCCGCCGCGCCGCGAAGATCCCGCCGGTCGCCGCGATGAACGCGGTGCACGCCGCGCCGACCGCCAAGTCCCTGATCCTGCGCAACACGCTCGGCTCGCTCGTCTCGGCCGCCGGCGTCGCCGCCGTGCTCGCCGCGACGACCATGAAGGGCGACGCGGGCCAGCCCCCGATGGCGCTCGGCGCCGCGCTGCTCGTCATCGGCGTCTTCATCCTCACGCCGCTGCTCTCCCGCCCGCTGATCGCCGCCGCGGCCCCGCTGCTGCGCGCCTTCGGCATCTCCGGGAAGCTGGCCCGGCTGAACTCCGTGCGCAATCCGCGCCGCACCGCCGCCACCGCCTCGGCGCTGATGATCGGCCTGACCCTGATCACGGGCCTGACGGTGATCGCGGGCAGCGTGCAGTCGGCGATCGACAAGATGGCCGCCGACTCCATCAAGGCGGACTACGTCGTCTCGATGGCGAACGGGAACACCCTCTCGCCCGACGTCAGCGAGACCGTCGAGAAGACCCCGGGCGTCACCGCCGTCAGCGGCCTGTCCAACTCCCCGTCGCGGATCGACGGCTCCGGTGAGGACCTGACCGGCGTCAACGGCAAGGCGCTCGACCAGCTCGCCGAACTCCCCCTGAAGGACGGCTCGTTCACCGTCGGCGGCACGCGGGTCGTCGTCGACGACAAGACCGCGCGGGACCACCGCTGGAAGGCCGGCTCGCTCTTCACCGTCACCTACGAGGACGGCAAGAAGCAGCGGCTGACGGTGGCCGGCGTCTACGAGGCCAACGAGATGATCCGCGGCATCATGGTCGACACCCCCACCCTCGACCCGCACCTGACCGACGGCGTCTCGGACATGCAGGTCATGCTGAAGATGGACGGCGGCGCCTCCGACGCCGCCAAGGCCAAGCTCACCAAGGCCCTCGGCGAGAATCCGGCCATCAAGATCCAGGACCGCCAGGACATCTCCAACGAGGTGGCCCAGATGTTCACGCTGATGCTGAACATGCTTTACGGCCTGCTCGCCATGGCGGTCATCGTCGCCGTGCTGGGCGTCATCAACACCCTGGCGATGTCGGTCTTCGAGCGGCAGCAGGAGATCGGGATGCTCCGCGCCATCGGCATCGACCGCAAGGGCATCAAGCGCATGGTCCGCCTGGAGTCCCTGGTGATCTCGCTCTTCGGCGGCGTGCTCGGCATCGGCCTCGGCGTCTTCTTCGGCTGGGCCGCGGGACAGCTCATCGGCAAGACCATGGCGACGTACGAACTGATCCTGCCCTGGGGCCGGATGGGCGTCTTCCTCGCGCTCGCCGCGGTCGTCGGCATCCTGGCGGCCCTGTGGCCGGCCCGCCGCGCCGCCCGCCTGAACATGCTCTCGGCCATCAAGGCCGAGTAGGGACAGGGCCCGCTACGCGACCGGGGCGGGGAGGTGACGGATCGTCACTTCCCCGCCCCGGTCGCGCGACCGGGCAGAACTAGCCGTTCCAGGTGCGCGCCCGCAGTGGCATCCCCGATGCTCCGCTCTCCGGGGTCTTCACCGCGAGGATCTGGTTGACGCCGATGCGGTTGCGCTCGAAGCTCAGCGCGGAAGCGGCCATGTACAGGCGCCAGACGCGGGCCCGGCCGGGGCTGACCATCCGCAGGGACTCCGCCCAGCGGGCCTCCAGGTTGCGCACCCACTGACGCAGCGTGAGCGCGTAGTGCTCGCGGATCGCCTCGACGTCCCGGACCTCGAAGCCGGCCCGCTCCAGCAGGCTCGTGGTGGTGCCGACCGGTGCCAGCTCCCCGTCGGGGAAGACGTAGGCGTCGATGAACGCGTCGACCTCGTAGGCCGTCTCGTCCGCCTGCGGCCGCCGGGCGATCTGGTGGTTGAGCAGCCGCCCGCCGGGCTTGAGCAGGGCGTGCAGGTCGCCGGCGTACTCCAGGTAGCGCGCGGAGCCGACGTGCTCGGCCATCCCGATGGAGGAGATCGCGTCGTAGGGGCCGTCGCGCACGTCGCGGTAGTCCTGGACGCGGATCTCGACGCGGTCGGTGAGCCCTTCCTCGGCGACGCGCTTGCGGGCGTAGGCGGCCTGCTCCTGGGAGAGGGTGACGCCGACGACGCTCACGCCGTGCTCGCGGGCGGCGTGGATGGCCATGGAGCCCCAGCCGCAGCCGACGTCGAGCAGGCGCATCCCGGGTTCGAGGGCCAGCTTGCGGGCGACCAGGGAGAGCTTGTCGTGCTGGGCGGATTCGAGGGTGGCGCCGGGGGATTCCCAGTACGCGCACGAGTAGACCATCGACGGGCCGAGGACCAGTTCGTAGAAGTCGTTGCCGACGTCGTAGTGGTGGCTGATGGCCCGCTTGTCGCTGCCCCTGGTGTGCAGGTGGAGGCGGCCGGTGCGGCGCGTCTCCTCGGCCGGCGGGGCGGGGGGCGGGAACGGCCCGGCGAGCTTGACCAGCTCCCCGGCGGCGGAGCGGACCTCGGGGTCCCGCAGCGCCCTGGCGAGGCTTCTGCCGCCGCCCTCCGCGTCGGGGTCCCGCTCCCAGATCAGCCCGGCCATCACGTCGAGGGCCGCGTAGAGGTCGCCCTCGACGTCCAGTTCACCGGCGACCCAGGCGCGGGCCAGGCCCAGCTCGCCCGGCTTCCACAGCAGGCGGCGCAGGGCGCGGCGGCTGCGCACGACGAGCACGGGGGCGCCCGGGGGGCCGGCCTGCGAACCGTCCCAGGCGCGCAGGCGCACCGGGAGTTCGGCGCCGAGCAGCCGCTCGGCGATGTTCTGCAGCCGCTGTGCGGCGTCCTGCATGGCGCACACCTCCATGACACGGGGATCCCGGACCGGTCCCACACCACGTAAACACCGAGGGGCGCATTCCGCAGTCCCGTTACTGCGTTACGGAAGGGCAAAATACTTGTAGACGCCACACACATTCCGCCCGGCGTGCGCCCGGGAACGCCGAAGGGGCCACTCGCACCACGGATGGCGAGTGGCCCCTTCGGGCTGCTTACTGCTCGGAACTACCCCGAGGTCAGGAGGCCTTGGCCTTCTCCCCGACCTTGTCGCTCTTCTCGGGCGCCTTCTCGGCGGCCGGCTTGGGCGCCGGAGCCGGCTTGGCGGCCTCGTAGAACTCCTCGCGCGGAGTCTCCAGGGCGCCGAGCGCGGTGATGTCGCGCTTCTGGAACATGTTGATCGTCCACTCGGCGATCACCCGGATCTTGCGGTTGTACGTCGGCATGGCCATGCCGTGGTAGCCGCGGTGCATGTACCAGGCGAGCCGGCCCTTGAGCTTGATCTTCATCTTGCCCATGACGATCATCGCGACGCCCTTGTGGAGGCCGAGACCGGCGACCGCACCCTTGTTGGAGTGCTCGTAGTTCCGCTGCGGGAAGCCCCGCATGCCGGAGACCACGTTGTCGCCGAGGACCTTGGCCTGCCGCATGGCGTGCTGGGCGTTGGGCGGGCACCAGGCGTTCGGGTTGCCGTTCTTGCGGCCGACGAGGTCCGGGACCTGGGCGTTGTCGCCCGCGGCCCAGATGTAGTCGGTGCCCTGGACCTGGAGCTTCTCGCTGGTGTCCACGTGGCCGCGCGGGCCGAGCGGGAGACCGAAGCGGGCGAGCGCCGGGTTGGGCTTGACGCCCGCGGTCCACACGACCGTGTTGGAGTCGGCCTCCAGGCCGTTGCTCAGCACCACGTGGCCGTCGACGCAGGAGGGCATCGTGGTGGAGAGGTAGACCTCGATGCCGCGGGACTCCAGGTGCTTGCGCCCGTAGACGCCCAGCTCCGGACCGACCTCGGGCAGCACCTTGTCGGCGGCGTCGACCAGGATGAAGCGCATGTCCTCGCGCTTCACGTTCTTGTAGAACTTGGCCGCGTCGCGCGCCAGGTCCTCGACCTCACCGATCGTCTCGGCGCCCGCGAAGCCGCCACCGACGAAGACGAAGGTGAGCGCCTTGCGGCGGATCTCCTCGTCCGTCGTGGACTCGGCCTTGTCGAGCTGCTCGAGCACGTGGTTGCGCAGCCCGATGGCCTCCTCGACGCCCTTCATACCGATGCCGACCTCGGCGAGGCCCGGCGTCGGGAAGGTGCGGGAGACCGCGCCGAGCGCGATCACCAGGTAGTCGAAGGGCACCTCGTACGCCTCGCCGACGAGCGGGGCGACCGTGGCGACCTTGCGGTCCTGGTCGATGGTGGTCACGCGGCCGGTGAGAATCTCGGCGCCCGGCACAGCGCGTCGCAGCGGGACGACGACGTTGCGCGGCGAGATGCTGCCGGCGGCGGTCTCGGGGAGGAAGGGCTGGTACGTCATGTACGAGCGCGGGTCGACGACCGTAACGGTCGCTTCCGCGTAACGCATCTTCTTCAGGATGCGTCGCGCCGCGTACAGGCCTACGTACCCACCCCCGACAATGAGGATCCTGGGACGCTCCGTGGTGCTCATGCCATCGAGTATCCACCCGTCTGGAGGGGGGTGCTCGTGCGCCCCTTCACAAGGTCGGGCGGCGCCTCTGCTACACTTCGCCGCCCACGTGACCCATGTCATGGCCCGCGCGGGGAACCACGATCGGCTGCCGGTCGTTGCTCACCCCTCTTGAGCAGCCACGGTGAGCCTCCGCAAGCACTGGACCACCCCGGGACGCCCACGCCTCGCAACGCTCCGGAAACCCCGCGGACACCTCCCGTACGAGCCGGTGGGCGGCCCCGAACGGGCTCCGGGCGGGCAATCCTCGCCCAACGGGACCGAATTCCTTGTGAAGAACTTCACGAACTTTCCCGGCGGGGTGGTTCCCGGCCGTGTCGCGACCCCCTGAGACCGTGCTCAGACGGTACGCGACACGCTCAGGCGAGATCTTCGGGGCCCCTCGCGGTCAGGCGACGGACCAGCCGATTCCGTCCAGAATGTCGTGCTCGCTGACGACCACCTCGCGCGCGCCAACCCGCTCCATGATCATCCGCAGTACGAGGGCGCCGGAGGCGATGACATCGACCCGGCCGGGGTGGATCACCGGCTTCAGGGCGCGCTGGTCGTGCGTGGACGCCAGGAGCCAGTCGGTCAGCTCCACGACCTTCTCGTAGGGGATACGGGAGTGGTGGATCGCGGCCCAGTCGTACTCCTTGAGGCCGAGCGCGAGCGCCGCCACCGTCGTCACCGAGCCGGCGAGCCCGACGAGCGTCCGGGCGCCCGTGAGCGGCACCTGCCGCTCCACCCGGTCCAGGGCCGCGGCGATGTCCCGGCGGACCGCCTCGATCTGCGCGGCGGACGGCGGATCGGTGACCGTGCCGTCCTCCGCGACGAGGTGCCGCTCGGTCATCCGTACGCAGCCGATGTCGACGGAGAGCGCCGCGCGCACGTCCTCGTCGCCGACCACGAACTCGGTCGAGCCGCCGCCGATGTCCACGACCAGGTAGGGCCGCTCCAGGTCGGCGCGGCCCTCCAGCTCCTTCGTCGCGCCGGTGAAGGAGAAGGCCGCCTCCTGGTCGCCGCTGATCACCTCGGGCTCGACGCCGAGGATCTCCCGTACGCCCGCCACGAACTCGTCCCGGTTCGAGGCGTCCCGGGAGGCCGACGTGGCGACGAAGCGGATCCGCTGCGCGCCGTGCTCCTTGATCACCTGGGCGTACTCGCGGCAGGCCGCGAACGTGCGCTCCAGTGCCTCGGGGGCGAGCCGCCCCGTGCGGTCCACGCCCTGGCCGAGCCGGACGATCGTCATCCGCCGGTCCAGATCGATCAGTTCACCGGTGCGCGGGTCGGCGTCCGCGACGAGCAGCCGGATCGAGTTCGTACCGCAGTCGATGGCGGCGACCCGGGTCACTCGGCCACCTCCGGGGCCGCGGACACGCAGGCGCCCTTCTTCCACCACTCGGGCAGCAGCGCGATCGCCTCGTCGCCGAGCGGGTTGACCCCGGGGCCCGCCGCCAGCGAGTGCGCCACGAGCACGTGCAGGCACTTCACGCGGTCCGGCATCCCGCCGGCGCTGGGAAAGTTCTCCAGGACCTCGATGGCGTCGCGGCGGGCGAGGTAGTCCTCGTGCGCGGCCCGGTACCGACGGGCCAGCTCCGGGTCGGTCGCGAGCCGCTCCGTCATCTCCTTCATGACGCCGTTGGCCTCAAGGGTGCCGATGGCCGAGGCCGCGCGCGGGCACGTCAGGTAGTACGTCGTCGGGAACGGCGTGCCGTCCTCCAGACGCGGCGCCGTCTCGACGACGTCCGGGTTGCCGCAGGGGCAGCGGTGCGCGATAGCCCGCAGGCCGCGCGGCGGGCGGCCGAGCTGCTCCTGGAACGCGTGGATGTCGGCGTCCGTGGGCGCGGTGGGCTCGGTCTGGGGCGGGGGCGTTTCCATGCCTGTCTTTCACTTCGGTGGGTGCGGAGCGGTGGAGCGGTGCGGGGCGGGTGCGGGGCTCAGTCCGCGCGGTCGGCCTTGTCGACGCCGTCCCACACGTTGGAGTACCAGGGGCGGTCGGCCTCGCCCTGCTCGGCCCGGCCGCCCTGGGCGGAGCGCGGATCGGGCACCACGTACCCGGTCTCCCCCGGCATCACCATGTGCAGGCGCTCGCGGATGCGCTGCTCGGCGTAGGAGTCGTCCTGCCAGCGCGCCTTCTCGTCGCGGAGCCGGTCGACCCGGTCCTTGGCTTCCTGCTGCTGGCGCTGCTGGTCGGCGATCTCACCGCGCTGGGAGACGTACTGCCGCATCGGGTAGGCGAGGGCGACCACGAGCGTGCACACGACGAGCGCGAGCAGCGCCGCCCGGCCGGTGAGGCGCGAGCGGCGCGCCTGGCGCTTGTTCTGCGAGCGGTAGACCCGCTCGGCGGTCTGCTCGCCGAGCACGCGCAGCCGGGTGGCCGTGGAGAAGCGGGCCGAGTCGTCACGGCCCCTGCTGCGGAGCTTTCCCGGCATCGCCTGTCGCCTCCCCGTTCCGGTCCCGTCTGGCTGCCTGCGTGCGTACGTCCTCGCACACGGTACGGGACCGAGTGCGAGGACGTACGGAACTACGGCGCCGGAAGACGTCCCGGGGCAGGTCAGCCCTTGAAGCGGGGGAACGCGCTGCGGCCGGCGTAGACCGCGGCGTCGTCGAGGATCTCCTCGATGCGCAGCAGCTGGTTGTACTTGGCGACGCGCTCGGAGCGGGCCGGGGCGCCGGTCTTGATCTGGCCGCAGTTCGTGGCGACGGCGAGGTCCGCGATCGTCACGTCCTCGGTCTCGCCGGAGCGGTGCGACATCATGCACTTGAAGCCGTTGCGCTGGGCCAGCTCGACGGCGTCCAGGGTCTCGGTCAGCGAACCGATCTGGTTGACCTTGACGAGCAGGGCGTTGGCCGAGTTCTCCTCGATGCCGCGCGCCAGGCGCTCGGGGTTGGTGACGAACAGGTCGTCACCGACGAGCTGCACCTTGTCGCCGAGGCGCTCGGTGATGGTGTTCCAGCCGGCCCAGTCGTCCTCGTACAGCGGGTCCTCGATGGAGACGAGCGGGTACGCGGAGACGAGCTCCTCGTAGTACTCGGTCATCTCGGCGGCGGAGCGCTCCTTGCCCTCGAACTGGTACTTGCCGTCCTTGTAGAACTCGGAGGCGGCGACGTCCAGCGCGAGCGCGACCTGCTGGCCGGGGATGTAACCGGCCTCCTTGATCGCCTCCAGGATGAGGTCGAGCGCCGCGCGGTTCGACTCCAGGTTCGGGGCGAAGCCGCCCTCGTCGCCGAGGCCGGTGGACAGACCCTTGGTCTTCAGCACCTTCTTGAGGGTGTGGTAGACCTCGGTGCCCCAGCGCAGCGCCTCGGAGAAGGACTCCGCGCCGATCGGGGCGATCATGAACTCCTGGATGTCGACGTTCGAGTCGGCGTGCGACCCGCCGTTCAGGATGTTCATCATCGGGACGGGCAGCAGGTGCGCGTTCGGACCGCCGAGGTAGCGGAAGAGCGGCAGGTCGCTGGCCTCGGACGCGGCGTGTGCGACGGCCAGGGAGACGCCCAGGATCGCGTTGGCGCCGAGCGAGCCCTTGTTGTCGGTCGCGTCCAGGTCGAACATCGCCTGGTCGATCAGGCGCTGCTCGGTGGCGTCGTAGCCGACGAGCTCCGGGCCGATCTGCTCGATGACGGCGAGGACGGCCTTCTCGACGCCCTTGCCCTGGTAACGGTTGGGGTCACCGTCACGGAGTTCGATGGCCTCGAAGGCACCGGTGGAGGCACCGGACGGAACAGCAGCACGACCCGTGCTGCCGTCGTCGAGGCCGACCTCGACCTCGACCGTGGGGTTGCCTCGGGAGTCCAGGATTTCCCGGGCTACGACGACGTCGATGGACGGCACGAGCATCTCCTTCTGGGATGTGACACAACAGTGCGGGCGGCTGGCCCGCACCCCTGAGCGTAACCGGCTCCGGGGCATCGGCCAGCCGACCGACCGTCTCGTGGACAACGCCGACAGCGAAATGTTTCCAAACGGAACAAAGACGGCGACCCCCGTCCCGGAGACCAGGACGGGGGTCGCCGGCGAGAGCGGCCCATCAGGGGCGGCGCGGTGGGGTCCGGCGTCCGCCGACGCCGGTGCCCGCCCCTGCGCGGGGTTCTCCTACTTGAGGTGCAGCTGCTGGTCCGGGTAGATCAGGTTGGCGTCGCTGATGATGTCCTTGTTGAGCTTGAACACCTTCTGCCAGCTGGTCCCGTGCGCCTCGGCGATCTTGCTGAGCGTGTCGCCGGTCTTCACCTTGTACTCGCCGTCACCCTTCTCGACCTTCTTGCCGGTCGGGGTGGTGACGGTCTTCTTCGGCGTCTGCTGCTGCGGCTGCGCCTGCTGCTGCGGCTGCTCACGCTGCTGCGAGCGGGTCGTCGTGGAGGAGTCGGAGCGCTCCTGCTGCTGCGGCTGCGACTGCTGCGACGACTCGGCCGGAGCGGAGTTGCTGGTGTCGGCGCCGGACAGGCCCACGCCACAGCTCGGCCAGGCACCCTTGCCCTGCGCGGCCAGCACCTTCTCGGCGACGGATATCTGCTGCGCCTTGGACGCCTGGTCGGCGGAGGAGGCGTAGGAGGTGCCGCCGTACGCGGCCCAGGTCGAGGACGAGAACTGCAGGCCGCCGTAGTAGCCGTTGCCCGTGTTGATCGACCAGTTGCCGCCGGACTCGCAGGCCGCGACCTGGTCCCACTCGGAGGTGGAGGCGGCGGAGGCGCCGGTGGCACCCATCAGCGGAACGGCGACGGCGGCACCGGTGACACCGGCGAGCGTGGCGACACGGACGGCCTTGGACGGGCGACGGTGCTTGCCCTTGCTGGAGAACAGCATGAAGAGATCCCCTCACCGACGCCTACGAGGTGAGCTGTCGGGTTCGGACCAGTGAGTGTCCGGCGCGCATCCTGTGCGCGGCTTGACCCCAAGCCGGTTGCCCGGCACTTACCTTGGGTCCCCCGCTCCTGCCTACGGCGCTGACGCGTCGACTGTTCCCGTACGGACGTCGGCAGGATTCGGCGTGACGTCCGTCGGGGCCCGCTGTGGCGAGCGGTCACGACCGTAAGCAGTCGATCCGCCCGATTTCAAAGACGATCAGGGTCTTTGAGACTCATGTCTCACTCACGCATAACTGGACATACGAGCCTCAACCACCCCTGAACTCCCGCTACTTTTCCACCGTTTCGAGACCAAGATCCAGACTCTGACCAGGAAGGATGAGGTCGGGGTCGGAACCGACCGTCTTCTTGTTCAGGTCGTAGAGCGCATCCGACCCGCCCCGCACGTCGTGAGCCTCCGCGATGTCCCACAAGTTGTCGCCGGAGCGGACCGTGTACGTCCCGTCGGCGCGCTGCTCCTCGCGCGAGGCGTGACGCCCGTCACCCTGACGGGAGGCGGAGGCGTCGTCCGAGGCGCGGTCGCCGCGGTGGCGGCCGGCCTCGTCGGCGTCCGCGGAGGGCTCGGAGTCCGCAGAGCCGGAGCCCGTGGAGCCGGACTGCCCCGACCCGTCACCCTTGTCCGCCTTGTCTGTCTTGTCCGCCTTGTCTTCCGTGCCGTCCGCCGCCCGGCCCGTCGCGGTGGAATCCGGCTCGTCGCTCGCTCCGTCACCAGCCGCGTCACCGGCCGTGCCGTCGGAGGCGTCGGCCGACGGGGCGTCGGAGGCGGTGCCTCCGGCCGCGTCCGAGGCGTCCGGGGTGGCGGAAACGCCCGACGTGCCGGCGCCGCGTTCCGCGTGATTCTTCTCTCCCGCGGTGTCCGAGGAGCCGGCGGGGTCACCGGAGTCCGCCGAACCGGACGTACCGGACGGCTGCGGGGAGGCGCTGACTCCCGGGTCGACATCAGCCGTGTCGTCACCCTGCGTGAGGCCCGCGACGACCGAACAACTCGGCCAGGCGCTCGGCCCCTTGGCGGCGAGCGCCTTCTCGGCGACGGCGATCTGCTGCGAACGGCTGGCGTCGTCGGCGCGCGGGGCGAAGTCGAGCCCGCCGTAGCGCTCCCACATCTCCTGGGAGAACTGGAACCCGCCGTAGTAGCCGTTGCCCGCGTCCAGGCTCCACTGGCCGCCGGACTCGCACTCGGCGAGCTTGTCCCAGGTGGTGGTGGAGGCGGCGCTCGCGCTGGTCGCCGCGAGCAGCGGGATCGCGATGGCGCTGCCGGTGACCCCGGCGGCGACGACGAGAGCAGGGGCCTGACGGGGGCGACGGTGTCGACCGTTCCCGGAGAGCATGCGGTTGCCTTTCGCGAGACTGATGCGGCACGCGACATGAGTGGCGGAAGTGGTGCCGGTTGTGCCTGTGTCGCGATGACTGGTGAACGTAGCGGGACTCGAACGCTTGTCACAAGTCGATGCAGCGCAGATCACGTGAACATCACAATCCTGACAGGGCGTCAGTCATGGAGGTCTTTCGGACGGTTGCATCCAGCGGACTTGATCTCGTATACGACCTCCAGTGCCGGGACCGACTCCTCTCGCCGGGCTTCTGACCCACCGCCTCTCGCGTTCAGCACGTCCATGAGCGGTGGCCAGAACCCCCTCTTGAACCAGGAGTTCTGCCGGTCCTTGATCTGCCCGTGCGGGCCGTATCGCGCAGGGAGTTCGTCCCACAGGCACCCCGTGCGCAGCCGGTGGAGAATGCCGTTCAGCTGCGTCCGGATATCAACGGACCCGCGGACGAACTGGCGCCTCGGGAAGAAGGCCGCCATCGCCTCCTCGACCACCTCCCATCGCGCCTCCGTCACGTCATCGGGCACGAGCACGCCTGTCTGAAGGTGCCAGTCCGTCACCTTGCACCCGACACCGGTCCGCTGCCGCACCCGCTCAAGCGGCCTGGCCCTCACCTCAAGCAACTCGAACACCCGCTGCAACTGCGCGAGCGACATGGCACCGCCGCCCGCCGCGAGCGCCAGCGCTTCCCGGTCGGTCCGCGCCGCGGTCGCGGCGGCCTCGTACTCGGCCAGCACCTCACGCGCCGTGGCCAGCATCCGAGTCGCACGCAGAACGTCTTCGTCGAGTTGGCGCAGTACCGCATCCCTCACGTCCTGGGCGAGCCCCTCGACACGGGACAGATCCTTCGCCGCCCGGGCGATCGCCGCTTCCCTCTCATGGAGAGTGCGCTCGAAGCCCGCCACGCGCTCACGCTGTCGCGCTTCGCTCCCGGGAAGGAGCCGCGGTTTGCGCTTCTCGATCGCTGCGATCAGTCCAGCATCCGCCAGAGTCTGCGCGACCTCCTCCCGGACCGCAGCTTCGATACCTGCGGCAGCCAGGTACGGGTCATCGCACCCGGTGCTCGCGCCCTTTCCGTTGTTGCCGCCGGAACAGCGGTAGTACCTGGTGCCGTTCGACTTCGGATAAGCGCGATAAGCGCCCACATAGTGGTGGCCACATGCTCCTTGGATCCGTCCGGTGAGGGGGTAGTCACCGGCCTCGGCGTGCGCCGCGTGGCCGTTCGCCGCCAGGGCACGGACGAGAGCTGCGGCCCGCTCCTCCGTGATGATGCGGGGCACCACGATGGTGACGCTGGCTCCGTACAGCGGCGTCCCGTCCGGCCCCACCTTCGCTCCGCCTTTTCCGGCGCCTACCGGGTTCCGGAAGACGACCTCGCCGTCGAGCAGGGAGGACGACGTGAGCCGACGGTGGAGATTGGCCGCGCTCCATGGTCGGCCGCTGCGGGCGAAGAGCGCACGGTCGTTCAATGCCCGGGCCGTCGCCGCAACGGTCAGCCCCTCGTCGATGACGAGGTGCACCGCGGTGCGCGCGACACCGGCCTCCACCTCGTGGACGACAAGCCGAGAACGCCGGCCTCCCTTCTCCTAGATGGCGTAACCCCAAGGAGGCGGCCCGCCGGTCCAACCACCGCTGAGCGCCTTGCGCTGGCGGCCACCCTGCATACGCTCATGGATGAGTTCCGCTTCGGTCTCCGCCGCGGCGGCGTGGAACTGCAGGTGTTCCTGGCCCGTCGCCGAGGTGGTGTCGACGTCCTGGCTGACCGACACGAAGGCGACACCGAGGTCGTCCATGGCCCAGACCCATGCCCAGAAAGCCCGGCTGGTGCGTGCGATGCGATCGAAACTGTGGACCACGATCATATCGACGCGCCCCTGCCGGGCCTCATGTTCCAGTCTCAGCATTCCGGGCCGCTCGATCAGTGCGCCCGACACGCCTTCGTCCCGGAAAATCAGGTCCTCGGCGAGAACCCACCCTGGCTGCCTGTCGACGTACGCCCGCCCTGCGGCTTCCTGCGCTTCGAGTCCGAACTTCGCGGCTTGCCTGCGGGTCGATACCCGGAGCATGAGAGCTGCCCGGATCGTGCGCGTCGGCCTCTGTCCACGGCTGGCAGGGGGCGTGGGCATGCTTGTAGCGTTGGTCACGTCAGCCCCTTCACGGCTGGCAAGGCCCCGGAGCTCTAGCCAGCTCCGGGGCCGGTGTCACGTCAGGGAGAACGTAACGCCCAGTTGCGGGATTCACGGTCGAAACGGGGATTTCCGGTCGGACACCTATGTCAGGACACCGTGGGCGTCACCGCCTCCCCTCCGGATACGGTCGTCCGGTGAACGTCCCGAACACCGCACCCGAACTCTTCACCTGGGAGTTCGCGACCGACCCGTATCCGGCGTACGCCTGGCTCCGGGAGCACTCACCCGTCCACTGGACGAAGCTCCCCAGCGGAGTCGAGGCGTGGCTCGTGACCCGCTATACGGACGCGCGACAGGCCTTGGCGGACGGCCGCCTGTCGAAGAACCCCGCTCACCACGCCGAAGACGCCCACGGCAAGAGCCGTACCGGCATCCCGGGTGAGCGCAGCGCCAACCTCATGACCCATCTGCTCAACATCGATCCGCCGGACCACACGCGGCTGCGGCGGCTTGTCTCCAAAGCGTTCACCCCGCGCCGCATCGCCCAGTTCGCGCCGCGCGTGCAGGAGTTGACCGACGGACTCATCGACCGCTTCGCGAGCACGGGTGAGGCCGATCTGATCCACGACTTCGCGTTCCCGCTCCCGATCTACGCGATCTGCGACCTGCTCGGCGTCCCCGCCGAAGACCAGGACGACTTCCGCGACTGGGCGGGGATGATGATCCGGCACGGCGGAGGACCGCGCGGCGGAGTCGCCCGGTCCGTGAAGAAGATGCGCGGCTACTTGGCCGAGCTGATCCACCGCAAACGGGACGCTCTCAGTGACGACCTGATCTCGGGCCTCATTCGCGCCTCGGACCACGGTGAGCACCTCACGGAGAACGAAGCCGCCGCCATGTGTTTCGTACTGCTGTTCGCTGGTTTCGAGACGACCATCAACCTCATCGGCAACGGTGTCCACACGCTCTTGCACCACCCGGAGCAACGGGCCGTCCTCCAAGCGTCTCTCGAGCGCGGCGAGCACGAACTGCTCGATGCGGGGATCGAGGAACTGCTCCGCTTCGACGGCCCGGTCGAACTCGCCACCTGGCGCTATGCGACGCAGCCGCTCTCCATCGGCGGGCAGCGCATCGCAGCGGGCGACCCCGTGCTGGTGGTGCTGGCCGCCGCGGACCGTGATCCCGCCCGCTTCACCGAGCCCGACACCCTGGACCTCTCACGCCGTGACAATCAGCACCTGGGCTACGGCCACGGCATCCACTACTGCCTCGGCGCCCCCCTTGCCCGGCTCGAAGGCCGCACCGCTCTGGAGACGCTGATGCGGCGGCTGCCCGACCTTCGGCTCGCGGCCGACCCCGCCGATCTGCGCTGGCGCGGCGGGCTCATCATGCGGGGGCTGCGGAGCCTCCCCGTGGAGTTCACGGCCCGCTGAGACGGGCGTACCCGGAGAACCGGGCCACGCCCCCGTCCTCCCTACCCCTCCTCGTCCAGCCCCTCCACCGCCCGGATCGTCGCCCGGTACGCGCGGGCCGCCGCCCGCAGGGCCGCCTCGGGGTCCTCGCCGGCCGCTTCGGCGCGCAGGGCCAGGGCCAGGAGTTCGTAGCCGAGGCCGGCGCCCGTGGGGAGGGGGACGTCCAGGCCGGCCGTGCGGACGCGGGAGCCGAGCTTGGCCGCGAGGGCGAGCCCGGGCTGGCCCACCGGCACGCCGTCCGTGACCGAGGCGCGGCGCTTGGCCTCGCCCTTGCGGCGCAGCCAGATCTCCCGCACCTCCTCGGGCGTGGCCGCGCTCTCGTCGCCGAAGACGTGCGGGTGGCGGTGGATGAGCTTGTCGACGATGCCGCCCGCGACGTCGTCCACCGAGAAGGGCGCGTCGGTGTCCTCCTCGGCGATGCGGGCGTGGAAGACGACCTGGAGGAGGACGTCGCCCAGTTCCTCGCGCAGCTCGGCGCGGTCGTGCGTCTCGATCGCCTCGACCAGCTCGTACGCCTCCTCGATGGCGTACGCCGCCAGGTCCTCGTGGGTGCGCCGCACCGACCAGGGGCACTCGCGGCGGATGCGGTCCATGACCTGGACGAGGTCGAGGAGGCGGGCGCCGGGCAGGTCGTAGGAGCCGGGGAGGAGTTCGAGGGAGGGCAGCTGCTCGCGGCCGGAGCCGGCCAGGGCGGCCAGGCCGTCGGTGAGGCGCCGGTCGCCCTCGGCGGTGGCGAGGACGACGATGGCCCGGCCGCCGTCGGCGCAGCGCTCGACGAGGTCGCGGGCGGCGAGCGGCGCCGCCGCGACGGTGACCTCGACGCCCGCCTCCTTCAGGTACGGCAGCTGCGGGTGCGCGGCGTCGGCGCACAGGACGGCGTCGGCGCCGCGCAGGGCCTGCCACGCCGGCCAGGACAGCAGCCCGGGGGCGACGCGGTGGCTGGTGGTGAGCAGGACGATGCGGCCCGCGCCGCCGGTCGGGTCGCTGGTGGTGCCGTGCACCTGTCGATCGTTCACCACCCGAACGTAACCCAGGGCGCCGGCGCCGCCCGCGTCAGGCGGTCCGGGTCTCGGCCGGCGCTTGCGTGACCTGCTTGAGCCAGGGGGTCCTGGCCTCCACGAGCCGGCTCCTGGGGGTGACGTCCCAGGCGCCGTAGCGCGGGTTCAGGTCGACGTTCAGGTCCTTGGAGGCCTTGCCGAGGGCCTTCCAGAAGACGGCCTGGCCGTCCGGGGTCTGCATGTCGGCGCCCAGGACGGTCGCGAGCTTCTGCACCTCGATCTCGGTGCGCAGGCTCTCGGTCAGCCGCTTGGGCGCGACGTTGTACTGGGCCAGCCAGGCGGTCTCCAACTTCTGGGCGCCGCCCGCCTGTCGTTCCATGCCGGCGCGCATGTCCTGCATCTCTTTGCGGGTGACGGTGACGCCCGCGTCGGTGGCGGCGCGGTGCAGCACCCGGTCGAGGACCATGGTGTGCAAGGTGTTGCGCGTGAGGCTGCCGGTCTTGGCGACGGCCTCTTCGTACTGGGCGCTGTCCTTGGTGGCGGCCTGTTGCGCGTCCCGTACCTCGTTCACCCGGGTCTCCAGTTGGGAGACCGTGATGCGCTGCCCGCCCACCACGGCCGCGGCGCCGGGGTGCGCTCCGCTTCCGCAGGCGGTGAGGGCGGGGAGCGCGGCGATGGCGGTGGCGGACAGGACGAGCGCGGTACGGCGACGGCTGCTGGTGCGGCGGTGCAAGGTGAGCCTCCCTGCGGCGAGTTTGTGCGTCGGTGCACAAAGTCCGTGATCGATGGTAGGAGGTGGCCGCTGGCTCGGCCACCTATTCGACAACGATTCGCCGCGAGTTGAGGTACTCGGACCCCGCGCGGGGTCAGCCGATGATGGCGACCGGGGCGTCCCACGCGTTGCGGTCCACGGTGATCGTGTAGGCGCCCCGCTTCTCCTTGCTGTTGACCATGTACTGGTGGGCGCGGCTGTGGTTGGTGTAGAGCGACTTCGCCCAGGGCCAGTCGGAGGTGGTCGTGTTGACCTTGTCCCACTTGGCGTACCAGAGGTTGCCCGGCAGGTCGGTGCGGTCCGCGGCGGTGGCGACGGCGGCCGCGCTGGAGCTGCTGAAGCCGTAGTAGCCCGCCCGGTAGATCTTGCCGCGCAGCACCTTGTCGAAGGCGCGTACGTAGCTCAGCACGGCCTTGTTGCAGGACGCGTTCGTGATGTCGTACGGCTCCATGTCGAGGTAGAGCGCGCTGCCCGTCTTCATGCCGAGCGCGGCGGCCTTGGCGACGGCGTCCTGGCCGTCCTTGGTGCCGAGGGACGCCGCGTTCGACGTGGTCATCTTCTCGTTCCTGGTGCCGGTCTGGCAGGGCGGCTGCGCGCCTACGTAGAGCGGGATCAGCTTCCAGCCCTGCGCGGTGACCGTCTTGACCCAGGGTTTGGTGAGGTTGGGCTGGGCGCAGCCGCGGTTCTTGCCGCCGATGTAGACGGCGGCGGCGCCGTAGAAGCCGGTGCGCCAGGCCTTCATCGCGGCGGCGGACGGCGCGGTGCAGGTGTCGAAGGCGCGGCCGGTGAAGGTCTTCTGCGCGGGCCACGTCGTGGCCGCCGAGGCGCTGGTCGCGGCGAACGCGGCTCCCGCGGCGACGACGGCGCCGGCGGCTCCCCAGGCCACGTAGCGGTTGCGCTTGGAGAGCCGGTGGCTGCCCCGCCCGCCCGGTCTCGCCGTCTCGGACTTGTGTGCTTCGGACATGAGATCCCCACCCCTGGGTGCTGTGCTCGATGATCGTCGTGGTCTGCGGCTAGAAAGATAGCCGGTCAGCCCCTGACCTGCCCCAGCCACTGGAGGGTGCGGCGCACCTCGGCCGGGAACGGGTGGCCGGGCCCGTGCAGCCGCTCCGCGTCGTGCAGGAGGCGGGCCAGGGTCTCGTGCGCGGCCGCCCGGTCGCCGACGGCGAGCAGCAGCTGCCCGATACGGCGGCGGACGTCGAGGGCCAGGCGCAGGTCGGTGGTCGCGTACTGGTTCTCGTAGTACGGCAGCAGCGCGCGGTACTCGGCGAGCGCCGCGGCCGGTTCGCCGAGCGCCTCCAGGCACTGGGCCGCCTCGTAGCGGAACTGGAGCGACTGCGGGTCGGCGTGGCCGGCCTCGGCCGCGCGTTCGTCGGCGAGGCGGCGCAGCTCGGGCAGGGCGCGGCGGTACTGGCCGTCGTCCATGAGCGTGGCGGCGTACTGCTTGCGCAGGGTGCGTACGACGGGTGAGTGCTCGCCGTGCTGGGCGGCCGCGGCGGGCAGGATCGCGCCGAGGATGTCGACGGCCTGGGTGATGCGGCCCTCGCCGAGCAGGCGTTTGACGTCGTCGACGGCGCGGGCCACGTCGGGCCGCTCGCCCTGCACGTCGGAGCCGTCGGGCTGCGGTGCGGGGGTGCGGGCCCGGTCGGGCCAGGGGGCGTGCGGGCGCAGGAACGGGCGGGTCGGGTCGAGCGGGTGGCCGCTGGGGACTCCGCGCGCGGGCAGCAGCGGGAGCAGCTCCTCGTACGTCTGCTGCGCGGAGGCCGGGCGGTGCTGGGGGTCCTTGGCGAGCAGGCGCAGGACGAGGTTCTCCAGCGCTTCGGGGACCTCGGGGCGCAGCCGGCGCACCGGCAGCGGGGGTTCGTAGAGGTGGCGGTGGAGGATGCCGAGGGCGGTGGTGCCCGCGAACGGGACGTCCCCGCTGAGCAGTTCGAAGAGGAGCACGCCGAGCGCGTACAGGTCGGTGTACGGGCCGACGGCGCCGCCCATCGCCTGTTCGGGCGCCATGTAGGCGGGTGTGCCGATGGGTGAGCCGGTGTGGGTCAGGCGCGTGGTGTCGGTGTCCATGACGGAGGCGACACCGAGGTCGAGGACGGTGAGGGTGCCGTCCTTCTTGACCATCACGTTCCTCGGCTTGAGGTCGCGGTGGACGATCGGTACGGCGTGCACGGCGGAGAGCACGGCGCACAGCTGGGCGGCGACCGAGACGGCCCACGGCCACGGGTAGGGGTCGTGCTCGGCGAGGTGGTCGGCGAGGTCGGAGCCGTCGATGTACTGCATGACGAGGTACAGGAACGAGCCGCCGTCTGCGGTGTCGGCGGTGCCCGCGTCGTGCACGGTGACCAGGCCCGGGTGGTCGACCTGGGCGGTGACGCGGCACTCGCGCAGGAAGCGGCGGCGCAGCTCGTCGGCCTCGGCGCCGGCGACGCGGTCGGGGCGCAGGAGTTTGACGGCGACGCGGCGGTCCAGGCGCTGGTCGTACGCCGTCCAGACCTGGCCCATGCCGCCCTGGCCGATGAGGGTGGACAGTTCGTACCGCTCAGCGATGACCCGGCCGCCGCGGCCGCCGTTCGCCGGGAGAGGGGGCAGGGTGGTCACCGGCCGCCGTCCTCCCGCTTGCGGAGGTAGTCGCTCAGCTCGTCCAGCTCGGCGCGGACCTGGTCGATGCGGTGCGGGGGCCGGCTCTGCGGCGGTGTCGCCTGCGGGGCGGGGACGGGAGTGGGGGCGGGGGTGGGCACCGGGCCCGCGGTCTGGGTGGGCAGCGCGTGCAGCGGCGGGGCGGGCGGCTGCGGGCGCGGCTGCGCGTAGGGCTGGGGCTGGGGGTAGCCGTAGGGCTGCGGGGCGGGGGGCGTGCCGTACCGGGCCGGGCCCGGGGCGAACCGGGTCCTGTTGGCGTGCCGGACATCCGCGACCAGGTAGTACGTGACCGAGACGGCGAGGTTGACGAGCATCAGGCCCATCGCCCCGTTCCCGTACCAGGTGGTGAACTCCTCGCCGCCCGGATCGCTGAACACACCTGCCCAGCACACCAGTTGGGTGGCGGCCACGGCTATGAAGACCCGCCAGTCGGCCTTGCTCCGGGTGGTCAGGGCGAGCCGCAGCATCGGCACGAACCCGAGGAAGCCGACCGTCAGCACGGCGATGGCCACGAAGAGCACGCGCATGCCGGCCCGCGCTCCGGACGAGGGGAGCCTGGGCGGGGGCGCGTAGCCGTGGCCGTGCATGACTGCTCCTGCTGGTGGGTGCCTGCGTACGAACTCCTGCGGGGCTGAGCGTATCGGTCGGCGGCGACAACAGGCCCCGGGTCGGGCCCACTCCGCTTCGCTACGGTTCGAGGACGCCGTCGGTGAGGCCGTCGTGCAGTCCTTGCACGAGCTGGTCGCCGAGCCGGGCCGCGGTGCGCAGCGCCTCCTCGAAGGCGGCGAGGGAGCGGAACCTGGCGCCGTATCCGGCCTGTTCGGCCAGGGGCAGGCGGGGCAGCTGGAGGCGGCGCACGTCGAGCCGGGTCGCCGTGGAGGCGTAGCTGCTGGCCTGGCGGTTGTTGGCGGTGCCGCGCAGGAAGCCGGCGAGGAACCACGGGTCGAGGGCGGCCGGGTCGGGCCTGAGCAGGGCGAGGCCGCGGCCGAGGGCGGCGCCCGCGGTGGCCTCGTCGACGACGCGGGCGGTGGCGCCGCCGCCGACGACCGGCACGACGACGTCCCCGGCCTCCAGCAGGACGGGTGCGCTTTCCGGGGCGCCGCCGGTGGGAGTGCCGGAGGGGGCGGAGCCGGTGAGCACGTCGTGGTCGGTGAGGACCGCCACGCGCGCGTGGGCGTCGGCGCGGCCCGCCGGGGCGGACGTGGCGGCGGAGTGCAGGGTGAGGGCGCCCGCGCGCGCGAGTTCGCCGATCGTGGTCTGCGGCCAGCGCGCGGGGGACGCGGCCGGGGTCGCGTCCTGCGGGGTGCGGTCCGTGGTCAGGCGCAGGGTGTCGGTGAGTTGCTCGCGCACGGCGGTCAGTTCGGCGGCGCCGCCGGCGGCGGCCGGGGGCGGCAGCCGGCGGGCGGGGGCGAGGTCGACCTCGTCGTCGAGCAGTTCGATGACGGGCACGGAGCGGGCGAGCCCGGGGCGCTCGGTCAGCGTCCCGGCGCGGTCGAAGGTGCGCCAGGCGTCGAGCGCGGCGTCCCGGACGGCGGCCCAGGCCCGCTGTTCCCGCACGTCGCCCGCGGCGCTCAGGGAGGTCGTGTCGACGAGCAGCAGTTCGGGCGCGGCGGGGGCGGCCGCGGCGGGCCGGCGCAGGACCCACAGGTGCAGCGGGATGTTGTTGGGCGGGACGGCTCCCGCGGGCAGGGCGATCACGGCGCGCAGGGCGCCGCGGCGCAGGAGGTCGGCGCGGATGCGGCGGCCGGAGCGGCGGGAGGCGACGGCGGGCGGCATCAGGAGCACGGCGGTACCGCCGTCCTTGAGGCGGGCCAACGCGTGCTGCACCCAGGCCAGTTCGGATTCGGTGCGGGCCGGGAAGCCGTACTCCCAGCGCGGGTCGTAGGCCAGCTCGTCGTGGCCCCAGCCGCGCTCGTTGAACGGCGGGTGGGCGAGGACCACGTCGGCGCGGACGTCGCCGAGGGCGTCGTGGCGCAGGGTGTCGGCGGCGGTGGTGCGGATGGCGGGCGCGGCCGCCTGGTCGTCGCGGCCGTCGAGGGCCAGGCGCAGCGCGGCCAGGGCGGCCAGTTCCGCGGTGGCGTCCTGGCCGTAGAGGCGCTGTCCGGGGCGGGGGGCGAGGGCGCGCACGGCGCGCAGCAGGGCGCCGGTGCCGCAGGCCGGGTCCAGGGCGGTGGCGGCGGGTCCGGCGAGGGCGGCCATCAGCTCCGCGGGGCCGGGCGGGGTCAGCGTGTACTGGCGCGGGTTCGCGTCGAGGTGGCGGCCGAGGAGGAAGGCGAAGGTGGCGCGGGCGCCCAGCTCCGCGGCGAGTTCGGCGGCGCCGCGGATCAGGGGCACGGAGGGCTGGAGGCGGCGCGGCGCGGGGGTGGGCAGGGCGCGCTCGGTGGGGTGGCCGAAGCGGGGGGTGAGGACGCTTTCGAGGGCGGCGGGGAGCCGCTCGGCGAGGGCGTCGTCGTCCGCCGCGGCCAGGGCGAGCCACTCGGTGGGCCGGTCGTGCACGAGGAGCAGCGCGCTGCCGGCGTGCAGCAGGGCGGTGACGGGGCCCGCGGGGTGCCCGGCGAGCTGTTGCCACACGCGCTCGCGCAGCGGGACCTCGGCGAGCTTGCCCTGGGCGCGCAGCCACTCCTCGACCTCGGTGAGCGCGAAGGAGGGGCTGGTGTCGGTGCCGCCGACGGGCTTGGGGAAGTCGGCGTGGCGCCGCCGCCAGTTGCTGACCGCGGCCCGGCCGACCCCGGCGAGCCGGGCGATCCCGGCGGCCGTCACCTCTGTCGCGTTCTCCTGCACCGCGTCGGCTCCCCTCGTGGCGTCGGTGTGTACGCCCAACTCTACCGACGTCGACATAAGACCCCGGTTCACAGCCAGCCGATCACCACATCCCGTGAACACGGTTGACTCGGTTCACACGCTGTGGTGTGCTTGACGCAGCCAACCGCCGGATACACGGAAAGCCGGGGGGAGGTTGGCGTCTCTCATCTCGGAGGAATCCATGTCCCAGACCCAGCAGCAGTCCCCGTACCCGCCGTTCCAGCCGCAGCCGCCGCAGCGTGCCGCGCGGAACGGTCTGGGGACGGCGGCGCTGATCCTCGGTGTCATCGGCGCGCTGTCCGGCCTCGTCCCGTTCCTGTTCTGGCTGGCCGGCATCCTCGGCGTGGTCGCCTTGATCCTGGGCCTGACGGGCCGGGGCCGCGCCAAGCGCGGGGAGGCCACGAACAAGGGAGTGGCGCTGGCCGGCGCGGTCCTGGCGCTGGTCTCCCTCGGCCTCGCGGTCTTCGGGGCGTACACGACGTTCAAGGCCGTCGACGACGCGGTCGACGAGATCAACAAGTCGGTCTCGGACTCCCGGCCCAAGGACCCGAAGGCGGCCGGGGACGCGAAGGACTCCGGTACGGGCACGGACGACAAGAAGGCGGACGCGGGCAAGGCCCTGGAGGCAGGGGACTCCGTGGTCTACGACGACGATCTGACGGTGACGGTGTCGAACGCGGTGGCCTACGCGCCCAGCGAGTTCGCGGCGGGCCACAGCAAGGGCAAGCACGCCTACAAGGTGACCGTCACGGTCACCAACGACAGCAAGAAGAAGTTCGATTCCGCGCTGGTCACCGCCGACGCCCGCGCCGGCAAGGACGGCGTCGACGCCGAGCAGGTCTTCGACGAGAAGGTCGGCACCGGGTTCGACGGCACGATCCTGCCCGGCAAGAAGGCGACGGTCGTCTACGCCTTCGACGCCCCTGCCGACGCGAAGAACCTGACCGTCGAGGTCACCCCGAGCTTCGAGTACAACGCCTCGCAGTGGGACCTGAAGCTGTAGGCGTCCCGCCAGAAGGCTCCCAGGTGCGGTACGCGCTCACGGCGCGTACCGCACTCCTGCGTGCGGCCCGCGCCGATCAGCCCGGCGCCGTGCCGTCCCGTCCTGTCACCGTGCGTGGAACCGCGAGGGCGCCGCCGTCGGGCTGCCGCCCGTCGGGAGTTTCTGGTCCGGGCAGGTGCCGAGCACCTTCTTCATCGCGGCCTGTTCGGCGGCGGTCACCCACACCCCGTACTTCTTCTTCACGGCGACCTGCCCGGCGACGTACGTGCAGCGGAAGTCCTTGTTGGGCGGGAGCCAGGTGGCCGTGTCCCCGTCGCCCTTGCTGCGGTTGGGGGTCGCGTCGACGGCGAGCAGGTTCAGCGGGTCGTTGGCGAACGCGATGCGCTTGCCCGGCTGCCACTGGAACGCGCCCTTCTGCCACGCATCGGAGAGCGCCACGAGGTGGTCGATGTCGACCTTGCTGCGGCCGCGCGTGAAGGTGAGGTCCTTGCCGCCGTAGGGGTCGGGGTCGAGCCGGCCGGAGACGACCTTGCAGTCCCCGCCGGAGTAGCGCACGGACTTCAGGTCGCGCTTGAGGATGTCGTCACGGGTGTCGCAGCTGTTGGAGTCCGTGTCGGCCCACGCCGTGCCGAATCGTTCCCGCGCGTACCCCGTCTTGGGCGCGCGGCCCTTGACCGTCAGGTCGTCGACGGCGGCGAGCGCGCTGCCCGCCTTGCCCTGCCCCTGCGGCTCGGGCCCCGACTCACCGGCCCGGTCGATCTCGGCCTTGCATCCGGTGACGGCGACGGCGGCCATCAGTACGGCGGCCGCCCCCCGCCCAGCGCCTCGCAGCACGGCACTACCTCCCCTGTTGTTCGTGTCCGGCCCGGCTCACCGTATCCGGGCAGGATCACGCGTCGCCCGGCCCGGGGAGACGAGTACCCCCGACGGGCCGGGCGACGCCGCGCGGGCGGGCCGTGCCGCTACGACCCCAGGATCGACGTGAGGAACTCGCCCACCCAGGCCAGCAACTCCCGCCCGAGCAGCGGCTTGCCGCCCACCTTCGCCGTCTTCGGGCGCGGTACGAGGACCTGGTGCGAGGCCGCCTTGATCACCGTGCCGGGGTAGAGCCGCTTGAGGCGCAGCTCCTGCGACTCGCGCAACTCCACCGGCGCGAAACGGATGTTGGCGCCCTGGAGCACGATCTCGCCGACGCCGCACGCCCGCGCCAGCATCCGCAGGCCCGCGACCATCAGGAGGTTCTCGACCGGCTCCGGGAGCTTGCCGTAACGGTCGGTCAGCTCCTCGCGGACCTGCTTGACGTCCTCCTCCGTGGTCGCCGAGGCGATGGCCCGGTAGGCCTGGAGGCGCAGCCGCTCGCCGGGCGCGTAGTCGTGCGGGACGTGCGCGTCGACCGGCAGCTCGATCTTGACCTCCAGGGGCGGCTCCTCCTGGACGCCGCCTTCGAGGGAGGCCCGGTAGTCCGCGACGGCCTCGCCGACCATGCGCACGTACAGGTCGAAGCCGACGCCGGCGATGTGGCCGGACTGCTCGCCGCCGAGCAGGTTGCCCGCGCCGCGGATCTCCAGGTCCTTCATCGCCACGTACATGCCCGCGCCCATCTCCGTGTGCTGGGCGATGGTGGCCAGGCGCTCGTGGGCGGTCTCGGTGAGCGGCTTCTCCGGCGGGTAGAGGAAGTAGGCGTAGCCGCGCTCACGGCCGCGGCCGACGCGGCCGCGCAGCTGGTGGAGCTGGGAGAGACCGAAGTTGTCGCCGCGCTCGACGATGAGCGTGTTGGCGTTCGAGATGTCGATGCCGGACTCGACGATCGTCGTCGAGACGAGGACGTCGAACTTCTTCTCCCAGAAGTCCACCACGACCTGTTCCAGGGCCTGTTCGGACATCTGGCCGTGGGCCGTCGCGATCCGGGCCTCGGGGACGATGGCGCGCAGCCGGGCCGCCGCGCGGTCGATGGACTCGACGCGGTTGTGGATGTAGAAGACCTGGCCCTCGCGGAGCAGCTCGCGCCGGACGGCCGCGCCGATCTGCTTCTCCTCGTAGGGGCCGACGAAGGTGAGGACCGGGTGGCGCTCCTCGGGCGGGGTGGTGATCGTGGACATCTCGCGGATGCCGGTCACGGCCATTTCGAGCGTACGGGGGATGGGGGTGGCCGACATGGTCAGCACGTCCACGTTGGCGCGGAGCTTCTTCAGCTGTTCCTTGTGCTCGACGCCGAACCGCTGTTCCTCGTCGACGATGACCAGGCCGAGGTCCTTGAACCTGGTCTCGGAGGAGAAGAGGCGGTGCGTGCCGATGACGAGGTCGACGGAGCCGTCGCGCAGCCCTTCGAGCGTCGCCTTGGACTCGGTCTCCGTCTGGAAGCGGCTGAGCGCCTTCACGCTGACCGGGAACTGCGCGTACCGCTCGGAGAACGTGCCGAAGTGCTGCTGCACGAGGAGCGTCGTGGGGACCAGGACCGCGACCTGCTTGCCGTCCTGGACCGCCTTGAACGCGGCGCGCACCGCGATCTCCGTCTTGCCGTAGCCGACGTCGCCGCAGATCAGCCGGTCCATCGGGACCGTCTTCTCCATGTCCTCCTTGACCTCGGCGATCGTGGTGAGCTGGTCAGGCGTCTCGATGTAGGGGAACGCGTCCTCCAGCTCCCGCTGCCAGGGCGTGTCCGCGCCGAAGGCGTGGCCGGGGGCGGCCATGCGGGCGCTGTAGAGCTTGATCAGGTCGGCGGCGATCTCCTTGACGGCCTTCTTGGCGCGCGCCTTCGTCTTGGTCCAGTCGGCGCCGCCGAGGCGGTGCAGGGTCGGGGACTCGCCGCCGACGTACTTGGTGATCTGCTCCAGCTGGTCGGTGGGGATGTAGAGGCGGTCGCCGGGCTGGCCGCGCTTGGCGGGGGCGTACTCGACGACGAGGTACTCGCGGGTCGCGCCCTGCACGGTGCGCTGCACCATCTCGATGTAGCGGCCGACGCCGTGCTGCTCGTGCACGATGTAGTCGCCGGATTCGAGGGTGAGCGGGTCGATGGTCTTGCGGCGCCGCGCGGGCATCCGCTGGCCGTCCTTGCCGGCGGTGCGCTGGCCGGTCAGGTCGGTCTCGGTGAGGACGGCGAGCTTCAGTTCCGGGTGGACGAAGCCGACTTCGAGGCAGCCGCAGGAGACCTGGACGACGGAGGGCGCGAGGGTGGCGAGCTCCTTGTCGAGGCGGGCCGCGATGCCCTCGCCGCCGAGCACCTCGACGGTGCGGGCGGCCGGGCCGTGGCCCTCGGTGACGTAGACGGTGCGCCAGCCGTCGGCGAGCCAGCCCTTGGTGTCGGCGAGCGCCTTCGCGGTGTCGCCCCGGTAGGTGTCGGGGGCGTGCATGCCGAGCTGGAGGGTGTCGGCGTCCGAGCCCGCCGCGTCGGCGGCGAACGGCGACACCGACCACCACATCATGCCCAGCTCGCGGGCCCGGTCCCGGACGTCCGCGATCCCCCACAGGGAGGCCGCGCCGACGTCGATGGGGGCCTCGCCGCCGGTCGCGGACGCGGCCCAGGACGCCTGGAGGAACTCCTGCGAGGTGGCGACGAGGTCGGCGGCGCGGGTGCGCACCCGCTCGGGGTCGCAGACCACCGTCATCGCGCCCTTGGGCAGGACGTCGAGCAGCAGCTCCATGTCGTCGACGAGGACGGGCGCGAGGGACTCCATGCCCTCGACGGCGATGCCCTCGGCGATCTTGCCGAGCAGCTCGCCCAGCTCCGGGTGCTGGGCGGCGAGGTCGGCGGCCCGGGCCCGTACGTCGTCGGTGAGCAGCAGCTCGCGGCAGGGCGGGGCCCACAGGCCGTGCTCGGCGATCTCCAGGGAGCGCTGGTCGGCGACCTTGAAGTAGCGGATCTCCTCGACGTCGTCGCCCCAGAACTCGACGCGCAGCGGGTGTTCCTCGGTCGGCGGGAAGACGTCGAGGATGCCGCCGCGCACGGCGAACTCGCCGCGCTTCTCGACCAGTTCGACCCGGGCGTACGCGGCGGCGGCCAGCGCCTCGACGATCTGGTTCAGGTCGGCGCTCTGCCCGCTGCGCAGGGCGACGGGCTCCAGGTCACCGAGCCCCTTGACCTGCGGCTGGAGCACCGAGCGGACGGGTGCGACGACGACGGAGACCGGGCCGGTCTCGGGGTCGTCGGCGCGCGGGTGCGCGAGGCGGCGCAGCACGGCGAGGCGGCGGCCGACGGTGTCCGAGCGCGGGGAGAGCCGCTCGTGCGGCAGCGTCTCCCAGGACGGGAACTCCACCACCTCGTCCTCGGGCAGCAGCGAGCGCAGCGCGGCGGTCAGGTCCTCGGCCTCCCGGCCGGTGGCGGTGACGGCCAGGACGGTCCGCTTCGCCTCCCGGGCGAGGGCGGCCACGGTGAAGGGCCGGGACGCGGGCGGGCCCACGAGGTCGATGTGCATGCGGTTGCCGTCGCCGGCGGCCTTCACCGCTTCGGTGAGGGCCGCGTCCTTGACGACGGCGTCGAGCAGTCCGTACAGGCTCATGGGTGGGGCTTGGCCTTTCCCGTCCGGGGTGGGCAACGCGAAGGGCCCGACACGTCGAACGGGCCGGGGGTCTCCAGGGTACGTCGCGCGGGGGGCTGTCGCCCGATCGAGGGACGGTGGCGCCTCGCTGCCCGGGCCCGTCCGGGGTGCCCCCACCGGCCCGGCGGTCCCGTGCGACACCGCCGTGGCCGGTCGCTCAGTTCCCCGCGCCCCTAGGCAGTTCTTCGACTCCCCCGCCATCGTGGTTGCTCGCGCAGTTCCCCGCGCCCCTGAGATGCGCACTGCGTGCGCCATCTCATCGGCCCCATGAGGCTGCGGCGAAGCCGCAAGCTCCAGGGGCGCGGGGAACTGCGCGAGAAGCCCCACCGGCCCGGCAGCCGAAGACGGGGCCGCACGAAGTGCGCCCCCCAGGGGCGCGGGGAACGGCGCGACCAGCCCCCACCGGCCCGCGGGTGAACGACAACCCATCAGGGGTGCGGGAAGCCAGGGACCACCCGCAGTCGGCGGCGCGGGAAGCGGAGGACCCCGGAGCCACCCGGCCCCGGGGTCTTCTGCTGAACCTGCGGAGCTAGTCCGTCGCGATCGCGTTCAGCACGTTCATCCGGCCCGCCCGGAACGCCGGGACCAGCGCCGCGAACAGGCCCACGAAGGCCGAGGCGACGAAGACCGCGATGATCGTCGGCCAGGGGATCTCCAGGACACCGAGGCCCTCCAGGGCCAGCAGCTTCTGGGCCGTGGCGCCCCAGCCCATGCCGAGCCCGAGGCCCAGCAGGGCGCCGAAGAGGGCGATGACCACCGACTCCAGGCGGATCATGCGGCGCAGCTGGCGGCGGGAGAGGCCGATGGCCCGCATCAGGCCGATCTCCCGGGTCCGCTCGACGACCGACAGGGCCAGGGTGTTCACCACGCCGAGGACGGCCACGATGATCGCGAGGGCGAGAAGCCCGTAGATCATGTTGAGCAGCTGGCCGATCTGGTCCTTGAGGCTCTCCTTGTAGTCGGTCTGGTCCTTGACCTTGACGGTCGGGTCGGCGGCGACGGACTTCTTGAGCGCCGCGTACGCCTGGTCGGCCTTGCCGTCGGCGGCCTTGGCGAACATCATCCCGTTCAGCGGGACCCGGTCCGCCGGCAGGTTCGCGGCGGCGGTCGCGATGTTGATGTACATCGCGCCCTTGTCGAAGACGGTGTCGTCGGAGGTGACCGCCGCGATCCGCAGCTTCGCCGTGCGGCCGTGCTCGAAGGCGACGGTCATCGTGGAGCCGACCCCGACGTGGTTCTTCTTCGCGAACTCGGAGCCGACCGACATCGCGTTCTTCCCGTACGCCGCCGCCAGCTTCCCGGAGGTGGTCTCGCGCCGCAGATCCTGGGCGTAGGACGGGCTGGCGGCGGACAGCTCCTCCTTCTGCTTCTTTCCGGAGGGGGTGGTCACCGTCGTCTTGACGAACTTGACCTCGGTGACGTGGGCGACGGTCCCGGACGCCGCGGTCTTCTTCAGGGCGGCGGCCGCCTGCGGCGTGATGCCGCCGTTGCTGGGCTCGACGATGAAGTCGGCGCCGACGGACTTGTCGAGCTGGTCGGTGGCCGAGGCGACCATCGAGGAGCCGACGACCGAGAGGCAGGCGACGAGGGCGAGGCCGATCATCAGGGCCGCGCCGGTGGCGCCGGTGCGGCGCGGGTTGCGCAGCGCGTTGCGCTCGGCCATCCGCCCGACCGGGCCGAAGAACCGCAGCAGGACGGCGCTGAGCACCCGGACGACGAGGCCGGCCAGGAGCGGGCCGACGACGACGAAGCCGATGAGCGAGGCGACGATGCCGACGCCGAGCCACAGGGAGCCCTGACTCGCCTTGTCGGCCTGGGTGGCGAGGTAGAGCGCGAAACCGCCGCCGCCGGTGAGGACGAGGCCGAGGACGGCGCGGACGGCGCCCGCCTTGACGTCGGCGGGGGTGCCCGCGTCGCGCAGGGCCGCCATCGGGGAGACCTTGCCGGCCCGGCGCGCGGGCAGGTAGGCGGCGAGGACGGTGACGACGATGCCGAGCAGCAGCCCGATCGCGGGCGTCGTCCACTTCACGGTGAGGTCGTCGGTGGACAGGTCCATGCCCGCGGCCGACATGAGCTTCATCAGCCCGATGGCGAGCCCGACCCCGGCGCCGACGCCGACGACGGAGCCGACGACGCCGAGCAGCAGCGCTTCGACCAGGACCGAGCGGTTGACCTGCTTGCGCGAGGAGCCGATGGCCCGCATCAGGCCGATCTCCCGGGTCCGTTGCGCGACGAGCATCGAGAACGTGTTGATGATCAGGAAGATGCCGACGAGGAACGCGATCCCGGCGAAGCCGAGCAGCGCGTACTTGATGACGTCCATGAAGGAGGAGACGTCGGAGGCGTTGGCGTCCGCGGCCTCCTTCTGCGTCTGGATCTTGTACGGGCCGTCGAGCGCCGCGGCGACCTTCGCCTTCAGCTCGGTGTTGCTGACGCCGGAGTCGGCGACGAGGTTGATCGCGGTGAACCGGCTGGTGGCGCCGACGAGTTCGCGCTGGGAGGTGGCGGTGTCGAAGTAGACGACGGCCGCGCCCGGGTTGGTGACCTTGAAGGCGGCGATGCCGACGATCTTCGCCTTGATGTCACCGATCGCGGTGATGGTGCGCAGCTCGTCACCGAGCTTCAGGTGGTGCTTGCCTGCCGTGTCCGAGTCGACCATGGTCTCGGTCGGCCCGCGCGGGGCGTGGCCCGAGGTGATCTCCATGGTGCGCAGGTCGTTCCTGGTCCAGTTGCCCGCGATGGTGGGCCCGCCGGTCTCGGAACCCATGTTCTTGTTGTGGGAGTCGACGACCGTCACGTTCATCGAACTGATCGCGCCCTCGGCCGACTTGACGCCGTCGATCTTGCCGGCGGCGGCGACCGCGGAGGCGGGCAGCGACTCGGGGCGGCCGGTGGCGGTCCCCTCGGTCCCGGCGTCCTTCGGGCTGACGGTGACGTCGGCCGAGGTCGCCGTGAAGATCTTGTCGAACGTCTTGTCCATCGTGTCCGTGAACACGAGCGTCCCGCAGACGAAGGCCACCGAGAGGAGGACGGCGACCGCGGAGAGGGCCATGCGGCCCTTGTGCGCGACGAAGTTGCGCAGCGAGGTCTTCAGCACGGTGTTGGCGCTCATGAGGTGCGCCCCCGGGCGTCGAAGTCCTTCATCCGGTCCAGGACCGCGTCGGCCGTCGGGCGGTGCATCTCGTCGACGATGCGGCCGTCGGCCAGGTACAGGACGCGGTCGGCGTAGGAGGCGGCGACCGGGTCGTGCGTGACCATCACGATCGTCTGGCCGAGTTCGTCCACGGAGCGGCGCAGGAAGCCGAGGACCTCGGAGCCGGCCCGGGAGTCCAGGTTCCCGGTGGGCTCGTCGCCGAAGATGATCTCGGGCCGGGCGGCGAGCGCGCGGGCCACGGCGACGCGCTGCTGCTGGCCGCCGGAGAGCTGGGTGGGCCGGTGCTTGAGCCGCCCGGCGAGCCCGACGGTCTCCACGACCTGGTGCAGCCAGGCCCGGTCCGGCCTGCGGCCCGCGATGTCCATCGGCAGGGTGATGTTCTCCAGGGCGTTCAGGGTGGGCAGCAGGTTGAACGACTGGAAGATGAACCCGATCCGGTCGCGGCGCAGCTGCGTGAGTCTCTTGTCCTTGAGCCCGGTGATCTCGGTGTCGTCGAGGAAGATCTGCCCGGAGGTCACGGTGTCGAGCCCGGCCAGGCAGTGCATCAGCGTCGACTTGCCGGAGCCCGAGGGGCCCATGATCGCGGTGAAGTGGCCCCGGGCGATGTCCACGTCGACGTGGTCGAGCGCCACGACCCGGGTCTCCCCGGCCCCGTACGCCTTCACGACCTGCCGCGCCCGCGCGGCAACGGCCGTCCGTTCTCCAGTGCCCCCGTGCCTGGGAATGCTCACAGCCGTCGTCACGGTTTTCTCCTATGTCGGTTACGCGGATCCGCAGTGGTCCGCGGCACGCTCAAGTCTGGTGACGCGGGGCCCCGGGCGCGCTGGTGGAAGTCACCGTCTTTCCCGGGGGAAAACCCCACCCCCTGACGGTAGGAAGAACCCCCGCACCGCTCCTCCTCCGGCGGGACGAACCGCCCCCGGTCCGTAGTACGGAGGACCCCCTAGGGGGTCTCCCCCCGTCGGTGCGGTCCTCCTCAGGGTCGACTCGGGCCGTCTCCACCCCCGCGGCCGGCGGACCGGAGATCGGTGCAGGGGGAAAGGAAATCCGGCGCGGCGTACCGGCTGATCGGTTCGCGCAAACCCTCGCCCGACTCCCCTACCTCCGAGTAACGTTCCGGCTCCCCACGCACTCCCTGCGGTCCGCCCGTCCCCGGCGGGCCCGAAGCGCAAGGAGAACGGGTTGCCGCACCCCTCGGACGCCTACCGCCCCCCGGCGCACCGCTCCCGGCCCCACCGCCTGCCCCGCCACCCCGACCTGCCCCCGCCGGACGGCCCGAGCCACGAACTGATCCTGCTGCGCACCGCCTACCGGTGGCAGCGCCGTGTCGCCGCCCTCACCGCGCTCGGCTACTTCACCGCCTTCCTGCTCCTGTCGGCGTTCGTCCCGTCCGTGGTGAACCGCTCGGCCCGCGGCGGCCTCTCCACGGGACTGCTGATCGGCCTGTGCCAACTCCCGGTCGGCTGCGTGGCGTTGCTGCTCTACGAGTACACGGCGCGGCGGCGCGTCGACCCGCTCGCCCACCGGCTGCGGCGCCGGGGCCGGCGCCCGGACGGCGGTGGCCGGTGAGCGCCCCGTCCGCCGAGGCGATGTCGCTGGTGGCGTTCACGGCCGCCGCCACGGTCACGCTGCTGCTCTGCGTCATGACCGGGCCCGACCGCGACGACCTGGAGGAGTTCTACACGGGCCTCGGCCGGCTCTCGCCGCTCGGCAACGGCCTGGCGATCGCGGGCGACTACATCTCGGCGGCGACCGTGCTCGGCACCGGCGGCGTCATCGCCCTGTCGGGGTACGACGGCGTCGTCCTCGCCCTGGGCACCGCGCTCAGCCTGATGCTGCTGATGTTCCTGCTCGCCGAACCGCTGCGCAACGCGGGCCGCTTCACGATGGGCGACGCGCTGGCGCGCCGGATGCCGGGCCGGTCGGTGCGGATCGCCGCCTGTGCCACCACCCTGACCGCCCTCACGCCGCTCATGCTCGTCCAACTGGCGGGCGCGGGCGACCTGCTGGCGTTCCTGCTCGGGTTCACCAGCGAGGGGTTCAAGACCGGCTGCGTCGTGGCGCTCGGCGCCCTGATGATCAGCTACGCGGCGATCGGCGGCATGAAGGGCACCGCCGTCATCCAGATCGTGAAGATGGTGATGCTGCTCGGCTCGGGCGCCGTGGTCGCGGCCCTGATCCTGCGCCGCTTCGACTGGGACCCGGGCGCGCTGCTCGCGGCGGCGGCCCGGCAGAGCGGCGCCGGCCGCGCCTACCTCAGCCCGGGCCTGGAGTTCGCGGGCGGCCCCCATCCCCGCCTGGACCTGGTCAGTTCGCAGCTGACGGTGGTGATCGGGGCGGCCTGCCTGCCCCACGTCACGATGCGGATGTACACCGCCCGCAACGCCCGCCAGGTACGGCGCTCGATGTCCTGGGCCGTCGCGTCGGCGGGCGCCTTCGTCCTGATCGTCTCCGTCGTCGCGATCGGCGCGACGGCGCTGCTCGGCCGCCGGGCGATCACCGCGGCGGACGCGCAGGGCAACACGGCGTATCTGCTGGGCGCGCGGGCCGCGTTCGGCGCCACGGCGTCCACGACCGAGGCGCTGCTCTTCACGACGGTCACCACGGCCCTGTTCCTCACGCTGCTCGCGTCGGTGGCCGGCATGATCCTCGCCTGCGCCAACTCCCTGGCCCACGACGTCTTCGCGTACCGCAGACGGGAGCCGGCCGCCCGCGGCGAGCTGCGGACCGTGCGGATCGCGGCCCTCGCCGTCGGCGCCCCGGCGATCCTGCTGGCCACCCTGGTCCAGCACCGCAACCTCCAGCCCCTGGTCACCCTCTCCTTCTGCCTGGGCGCCTCGGCGCTGGCCCCCGCCCTGGTCTACAGCCTCTTCTGGCGCCGGTTCACGCGGGCGGGCCTGATGGCGACGCTGCTGGGCGGCTCGGCGGCGTGCCTGGTCCTGATGACGGGCACCAACCTGGTCTCGGGGTCGCCCACCGCGGCCTTCCCCGGCCGGGACTTCACCTGGTTCCCGTTCACCACGACCGGCCTCGTCTCCGTCCCGCTCGGCTTCCTCTTCGGCTGGCTCGGCACGGTGCTGACGCCCTCGCACCGGGCCGACGAGCAGCGCCGCCAGTACGAGGCGGTGGAGGAGTGGATCCTGGCGGGGGCCGTCCGGCAGGAGAACGGCGGGCGGCAGGGCCGGGGTCCCGGCTCGTAGGGCGGCGGGGCCGGGCGCCCCGCCGCGGGGGTCACTTGCCGGGCCGCGCCGCCGTCGCCGCGCGGCGGGCGAGGACGCCGTCCCGCAGCTCCGTCATCTCGCGCAGGGCGTCCCGCCGCTCGCGCTTGCCGAGCCGGTCGAGGTAGAGGCGGCCGTGCAGGTGGTCCGTCTCGTGCTGGAGGCAGCGCGCGAAGTATCCCCGCCCCTCGACGACCAGCTCGCGCCCGTCCTTGTCCCGGCCGCGGACGACCGCGTGGTCGGCGCGGGCCAGCGCCTTGTACGGGCCGGGCACCGAGAGGCAGCCCTCCAGCTCCTCGACGAGCCGGCGCCCGGCGAGCGGCTCCTCGTCCAGGACCGGGTTGGCGATGTGGCCGACGTGGCGCACGCCCCAGTCGTCCTCGATGTCCCACACGAACAGCTGGAGGTCCACGTCGATCTGGTTGGCCGCGAGCCCCGCCCCGTGCGCGACGTGATTGGTGGCGAACATGTCGTCGACCAGCCGCGCCAGCTCCGCCGTGCCGAACCGCGCGTCCGGGACCGGCGCGCAGCGGCGGCGCAGGATCTCCTCGCCGACCTCCGTGATGCGCCGCACCGCGCCCCGCCCGGCCTCCGGCCGCAGCTCCTCGCCCATCGCCCGCCAACCCCTCGTCCCGCGCCGTCACTTGACCGAACCCTTTGCAAAGTAGCACCCTTTGCAAAGTGATCGAAGAGGAAGCCACCGAAGGAGTGGACGAGGCCGTGGCGCCCGGGGACGCGGCGCCCCGGGCCCGGCGTCCGCTGCCCGACCACCCCGTCCGCGTCGCCCTGCTCGACCTGCTCGCCGACATCGGCACCGTCACGTCCACGCAGGCGGCGGCCCGGCTCGGGTACAGCTCGGGGCTGTGCTCGTTCCACCTGCGCCAGCTGGCCCGGCACGGGCTCATCGAGGAGGCCTCGCACAGCGGCGGCCGGGCGCGGCCCTGGCGGCTGCGCTGGGACGACCCGCGGCAGCCGGTCCGCGCCGCGGAGCGGACCGCGGCGGCCCGCCTGCACCTGACCCCGGACGAGGCGGACGGCCTCGCGGACCGCATCCAGGAGCTGCTCGCGCCCTACGAGCGCCGCCGCGACCACCCGGCGGGCGCCGTCCCGGTGACCGTGACCGCGCGGCTGCGCCCGGAGCGCTGACGCCCCGCACCCGCAGGGGTTACTCCGCGGTGACCCGCCCGGTCAGCGCGGCGAGCGAGGTGCGCACGTGCTCCATGTGGGCCCGCAGCTCGTCGCGGGTCTCGTCGTGCTCGCGCACCACCCGGGCCGCCTCCCGGCCGATGCCGTCCGCCTCGGCCCGCGCCCGCGCGAGCAGCTCCGCGGCGGCGTCCTGCGCGTCCTCCTGCCGGTGCCGGGCGGCCTCGCCCGCCTCGGCGAGCGCCCGCTCCGCGGCCGACAGCCGCTCCTCGGCCGCGGTGACGGCGGCGGACTCCCGCGCGGCGGCGGCCGCCGCCAGCTCCTCGGCCTCGCGCCGGGCCGCCTCGGCCCGCCCGGCCTGCTCCTCGGCCTGCTCGGCGAGGACCGCCTCGCCGCGCCGGCGCGTCTCGTCCAGGACGGCCAGGGCCGCCGCCCGCACCTCCTGGGCGTCGCGCCGCGCGGCCGAGCGCGCCTCCTCGGCCTGCTCCCGCGCCTGCCGCTCCCGGCCCGTGGCCCACTCCTCGGCCGTGCCGCGCACCTCGTCGGCGTGGGCCCGGGCGTCGTCGCGCGCCGCGCGGCCCGCGGCCTCGGCGGCCTCGGTCTCGGCCCGGGCCTCGCTCAGCGCGGCGTGCCGCAGAGCGGCGGCCTCCTCCTCGGCCAGCTCCAGGAGGTACTGCGCGCGTTTGCCGAGCGTCTCGTAGGTCTGCGGGGCGAGATGGGCGACGACCTCGCGCAGCCGCGCGCTCTCCGCCTCCGTCTCACCGGCGAGGGCGGTCAGCCGCGCGACCCGCTCCCGGGCCGCGTCCAGGTCCCCGTACAGCTGCGCGGCCCGGGCCTCCACCTGCTCGGGCCGGTAGCCACGACCTCGTACGACGACGAAACCGTACGGCGACGCCGATGCGCCTGCACCGCTCATCTCGAACCCCTTCCACCCGTGCGACGTTCTGCGCGATTGGCGCACATCCTTGTGGACCGGGAGGAAGCTCCCACAAACCGACACACTCGGCGCACCGCCCGGCCCACCCGGTCAAGGATGCGTCAATTGGCGTCGAAAGTCGGAATCGCCGTATCGGCGCGCAGCGCGGCGAAGAGCCGCCTGGCCTCGCCGCGGTCCCACTCGACCACGTCACCGGCGCCGGGCACGTACGGCTCGCTCGCCACCGGCACCGTCGTGGTCCCCGCGAGCGAGCGCATCTTCGTCCCCATCGTGGCGAGCGCGCCGACGCCGGTCCCGGGGTCGACGGTGAGGGCGTCGAGCGTGGTGCGCAGGAACGGGACCAGCTTCCACGGCGGGACCAGCACCCCGGGCCCGAGCGCCTTGCCGGCGATCGCGTCGAGCAGCTGCCGCTGCCGCTTGACCCGGCCCAGGTCGCCCTGCGGGTCGGAGTAGCGGGCCCGCGCGTACTGCAACGCCTGGACCCCGTCCATGGCCTGGCAGCCCGCGTCGAAGTCGGCGCCCGACTTCGCGTCGTGCAGACCGCCCCGCGGTACGCAGAGGGTGACGCCGCCGATCGCGTCGACGACGTCCACCAGACCCAGGAAGTCGATCTCCGCGTAGTGGTCGAGGCGCAGCCCCGTCGCCTGTTCGACGGTCGCGGTGAGCAGCCGGGCGCCGCCCAGCGAGTACGCCGCGTTGATCTTGTTGCGGCCGTGGCCCGGGATCGGGACGTAGGAGTCGCGCGGGATCGAGACGAGGTATGGGCCGCTGTCGCCGTGGTGCAGGATCATGATCGTGTCGGTGTTCAGCCCCTCGTCGTTGCCGACGTGCAGCTGCTTGCGCTGTTCGGGGGTCAGGTCCGCGCGCGAGTCGGAGCCGACCAGCAGCCAGTCCGTGCCCTTGCCGTCCGCCGGGCGGCCGCCGCCGGCCCCGAACGCCTCTGTGGTGCGCAGCCGCGAATCCGCCCAGAAGTACAGGCCGGTGCCGTATCCGGCGAGCAGGACGAGGACCAGGAGCAGGACCGCCAGGACGCGCCGGGGCCAGCGGCGCCGCCCCGCCGCCCCGGTCGCTGTCCGTGTGCCCGTCATGAGCGCATGATCAGGGCGCCCGGCCGGTCCCGCAGGTCGAGCGCCCCGGTGCACACGCCCTACGGCGCCGCTACGCGGCTACAGCAGGCCGTCCCACATCTGCTCAAGCAGCACCGACCACCAGGTCTCGGGCGAGCCGAGCGCCGCGGGGTCGATCATGTTCAGCTGGGCCTGGAAGTCGACCGTCCAGCGGCCCGCCTGCTCCGGGTTGAGCCCGAAGCGCAGCCGCCACATCCGGCCGAGCAGCGCCAGCGAACGGGCGAACTCGGGCAGCCCGCTGTTGACGAACTGCGGCGGCACGGGAGCGCCGGCGGTATGTCCGGCGTCCGCCTCCACCGGGACGGCCACGATGTGCGCCGTCCCGTACTGGACACAGAGCGCCTTGCCGAAGTCGCTGCCCATCACCAGGTACGAGCCCGCGTCCTGTGCCGGCCGCACCCCGCGCTCCTGCGCCAGCTCGGCCAGGGTCGGCACCGGGCGGCCCGGCTGGGCCTGCGCCCAGAAGAACGGCCCGAAGTCCGCGGGCAGCCCCGCCACGACCAGCGTGTGCGCGACGATGTCCGGCACGCCCTGCCGCGACACGGCCCGCTGGTCGAACCGGAACACGCCCGGCCCGAACGCGGCGGCCAGCTCCTGCGCGATGCCCTCCGGCGGGACCGGCGGCGCGGGGTGCGCGGGCGGCAGCGGCGCCCGCACCGGGGCCGGCCTCGCCGGACCGTCGGCGACCTGGTGCAACTCGCCCTGGTGCGCGATGAGCTGCTGCATGCCCTGCTGGCGCGAGGCGTGGTCGGTGCCGTACGGGGCGATCGACGTGATCCGCGCCTGCGGCCACTGCTCCTTGATCATCCGCGCGCAGTAGGCGCCCGGCAGCGCGCAGGACTCCAGCTCCGTGTGGAGTTCGAGGACCTGGTCCGCCGGGATGTTCATGCCCCGCAGCTCGTGGAAGATCTGCCACTCCGGGTGCGGCGTGCCCGGCGCGGAGCGGCGGATGAGCTGCTGCTCGGAGCCGTCGGGCGCGCGGTAGCGCAGCACGGCCTGATACCCGGGGCCGACGGTCGGCTGACCGCCCTGCGGATATCCGTACGCGCCCGGCGGGGGCCCGCCCGGCACCTGCTGCCCGGGCACCGGCGGCGGCATCGCGCCGGGCGGCGGGGGCGGCATCGAACCCGGTCCGGCGAGCATCGTCGCGGCGTGGTGCACACCGCCGCCGGGGGGCGGGGGCGTGCTGCCGGGCGGCGCGGGCGCGGCGGGCGGCTTCGGCGCGCCGGGAGCACCCGGGGCACCGGGCGGCCCGGGCGGCCCGGGCGGGGGCGGAACCTGCCCACCGGGGCCGGGGCCGGGGCCGGGGACGGCGGGCCCCGCCAGCATGGTCGCGGCGTGGTGCACCCCCTCGCCGGGGGGCGGCGGGGTGCCGGGCGCACCCGGCACCTGGGGCTGCCCGTCCGGGCCGAGCGAGGAGACCAACTGCGTCGGGACGTAACCGCCCGCGGGCGGAGGCGGCGTATGGGAGCCACCCGGACCCTGCGGGTACCCGTACTGCGACCCACCGGGCGGCGGCGTCCCCGGCACGGCCGAACCCGGCGGCGGCATCGCACCGGGCGGCGGAGGGGGCGGACCGGCGGGCGGGGGCGGCGTGTTGGGGCTGCTGCCGGGGCTCTGCGGGAAGCCGTGGTCCGGCCCACCGGGAGCGGGCGGAGGGGTCGAACCAGGGGGCGGGGGCGGCGTGTTGGGGTTGCCCGGACCCTGGGGGTAGCCGTAGTCCGGCCCACCGGGAGCAGGCGGCGGGGTCGAACCAGGGGGCGGGGGCGGCGTGTTGGAGTTGCCCGGACCCTGGGGGTAGCCGTAGTCCGGCCCACCGGGAGCGGGCGGAGGGGTCGAACCAGGGGGCGGGGGCGGCGTGTTGGGGTTGCCCGGACCCTGGGGGTAGCCGTAGTCCGGCCCACCGGGAGCAGGCGGCGGGGGCGGAGTGGGGGAACCAGCCGGGCCCTGCGGGTAGCCGTACTGGGACGCACCCGGCGGCGGCGTCCCCGGCACGGCCGAACCCGGGACCGGCGGCGGCATCGCACCGGGCGGCGGAGGCGGCGAACCGGCGGGCGGAGGCGGCGTGTTGGGGCTGCCCGGGGACTGCGGGTAGCCGTACTCGGGGGACGCGGGCTCGTCCAGCGCGGGGGCCAGCTCCGTGCGCGGGAGCCGGCTGCCGCCCGAGATCAGGGCGGTCTTGGCCTCCGGGGTGACACCGGGCGGCGGCATCTCCTCGGAGAGCGGCGGCGAGAACACCGTCTCGGGCAGCGGCACCGAGCGGTCCTCCTCGTCACCCGCCCCGTTCGTGTCCGTACCGGCCCACGGCGTCGCACCCACCGGCGGGCCCGGGACGGAGTCCAGCGGTTCGGCGGCCGCGGCCCGCGCGGGCTCGGCCGGAGCCGAAGGGGCGGCGGGGTCCGCGGTGGCCGGTGTCGGAGACGAGGCGCGGTGGTCCGGGATGCCCAGCTTGTCCGCCGCCTCCTGCAACCACTCCGGCGGACTGAGCAGGAACGACGTCTGATTCAGGTCCACCCGCTCGGGCGCCCGCGGAGCGACCGGTTCGGCCGGAACCTCCGGCACCCCGTACTCCTCCTCGTAGCGCCGGATCACCTCGCCCACCGGGAGCGAGGGCCAGAGCGTGGCCTCGCCGCTGTCCCGGGCGATCACGAGCCGCTGGCGGCCGCCGTCGGAGACCGGCCCCGGCTCGCGGTCCTCCGCCCAGACCACGAAGCCGAGCTCGAACTCCCGGACCCGCACCTCCCGGTGCTGGTAGCCGGGCACGTCACCGTTGATCCATTCCTCGGCGCGCTCCTGCGCCTGCGCGAACGTCACCATCGGACCTTCACCCCTCGTCCGCGTAGGTCGGAACGGCGCGCGCGAAGCCGCCGTCCACCATCAGGTTCGCCACCGTCTCAAGCTCCGGCGGATTGCCCGCCAGCCGGGACAGGAACACGTCGAAGTCATCGCCGCACGACAGCAGCAGCCGCTCCACTCGCTCGGCGGCCGACCAGCCGGCCGTCTCACCGCTGTCCCGCGCGTCGTCGTACGCGCAGAACCAGACCGACCCCGTCGCCGCGCCCCGCACCTTCACGGCGAGGATGCCGCCCTGCACGAAGCCGACGGCGAGATAGTCCTTGGTGAGGTGGTCGCGCAGGCACTTGTTGACGTAGACCACGTCGTTCACCGCGGCCTCGTCGCGCACCGTGAAGAACGGCTGGTCGACCAGGAGGCCCAGCTCCGCGTCGAGCGCGGCCCCGACCGGCGCGCAACCGCCGCCCGCCTTCAGGAACGAACGGTAGGCGCCGGGCAGCCGGTACCCGAGGTCCTCCTCGACCGCGAGCACCTGCTGCTCGCTCACCGCCACCGTCGACTTCGGCAGCCCGAAGTGCGCGGGCCGGGTGTCCTGGAGCGGGCGGGTGCCGCGCTTGTTCTGGTCGACGCCGGCCGTCGCGATCCCGCCGTGGTGGCGCAGCAACGCCTTCACCTCGACGGGGACCAGCTCCAGACGGCGCGAGCCGCGGACGTGGTGCCAGGTCCAGCCGTGCGGCGTCGCCACCGCCGGGATGGTGTCCCACAGTTCGTGCCCGGACGCGGCCAGCGCCGCGTTGGCCGACACGTAGTCCGTCAGGCGCAGCTCGTCGACGCCGAAGCCCTCCGGCGGTTCCGCGATCTCGGCCGCGGCCCGCGCGTACGCCGAGAAGTCCGGGTAACCGTCACCGTCCACCCGTACCCCTCTGGGGTGCCGGGCGGCGCGGACCGGGTCAGGGAAGTTCACTACCTGCCCGGCGTACGCCGCGTTCGGCGGCGCGGCCTGCTGCCCGAGCCGACCTGTCGTCATGGCGGTTGCCCCCTGCGGCGCTGTTGACGGGTTCCGGTTCCGCACCGAACTCGTGCTCTGTCGTGACACGTATCGATCGCGGACGACGACAGCCTATGCGGTTGTACGACACGGGTCACCGGGCCTCCGGTTCCATGACCAGCAGTCACCCCCGTGTCACCACCCCGTGACGATCGGGCGTGTCGGCGGGTACCGGCTTTCGCACCGGCCGCCCCGTTTGGCACTCTGTGCAGGCAACCTGGGGGATTGCAGGAGGGGAAGCACCACATGCACAGCGCCACCGCAGAGACCACCGCCACCACGGACGCGCCGTCCGGCGACGACCCGCGCGTCGGCTGGAGCGCCACCGATTCCGCCGACGTCCCGGTCCTGCGGGGCCGTCGCGACGGCATCCTGCCGGCCGTCGCCGCCGCGCTCTGGGTGCGCGGCAGCACACTCACCTCGACCGCCGCCCGCGGCGAAGCGGCGCCCGCCTTACACCCGTTGGTGCAGGACTTCCTGGACACGCTGACGAGCGCGCAGCGCGACCGGTTCACCGGGCGGTGCGCCGAGACGATCCTCATCTCGCGCCACCTCTGGGCGAGCGACGCCGAACGCACCGAGAAGTCCAAGCGCGCCCGGCGCCGGCCGATGACGGTGGGCGAGGCCCGCAAAGCACTCAAACACGGCAAGCTGACCACCCGGCGCATCCGCGAGGACGGCGACCCGCTGCACGGCGGCTTCGCCCGCCCCTGCCGGGCCTGCGCCGCGCTGACCGCCCACTTCGGGGTGCGCGTCGTCGATCCCACCGCAGACACAGCCGAGAGCGAGACCGCGCCCTGATGCCGACGCCGCATCCCCCCGCCGTGGACCGCACCTCCAGCACCCGCTTCACGGTGCCGGTCGACGCCGCGCTGCGCGCCGCCGGCTGGCAGCCCGGGCGCTGGGACATCAAACAGGCCGAGTTCTGGGCGGACGCGCTGCGCACCCATGTCTCCCCGGCCGGTCACCGGCACGCCGTGTTTCCCGCGGCGGTGGAGGTCTGGGCGGAGTTCGGCGGCCTGCACCTCACGCCGACCGGGCCCGGCCGGCAGATCGCGCCCGTCCAGCCGCACCTCGATCCGCTGCACGGGCTGCACATGGCGCGCACCCTGGGGGATCTCGGTCGCGCGCTCGATACGGAGGTCTGTCCGCTGGGGGCGGAGGCCGGGACGGAGGCCCTGCTGGCCATCGACACGGTGGGGCGGGTCTACGCCCTCGACCACAGCGGGGACTGGTACCTCGGCCCCGGTATCGACCAGGCCCTGGAACTCCTGATCACCGGCGTCCACCCGCCCCGCCTCCAACCACCGCCGTAACCCGGCCGTCTCGGGCCCCGGCCGCGGCCCGGTGGGGGCTGAGCGCGCAGTTCCCCGCGCCCCTCACAGCGTCTGCCGGGCCCCGCCCGTCCCGCATGCGCGGCTCTCGTCGCGGCTGAGCGCGCAGTTCCCCGCGCCCCTGGGGGGCATGCGGCTCCGCCGCAGCCCCATGGCCGCACCTCATGAGGCGCCGATGAGATGCAGCACGAAGTGCGCATCTCAGGGGCGCGGGGAACGGCGCGAGCGGCCCCCACCGGCCCGCAGCCAAAAGCGGGCGCACGCAGTGCGCCTTTCAGGGGCGCGGGGAACTGCGCGAGAAGCCCCACGGAGGGACAGCCAACCGACTACCCAGGGGCGCGGGGAACTGCGCGAGCCGCCCAGGCCGAACCGGACCCGCGTAACCGGACACAACCCCGGGCCCCCCGACCCGCCCCCCTAAACCGCCGGCAGCACCGCCGAAACCCGAAAACCCCCCGCATCCGTCGCCCCGGACACAAAAACCCCACCCAACCCGGCCACCCGCTCCCGCATCCCCACCAACCCGTTCCCCCCGGACGGCAACCCCGCCGAAGCCGCCGCAGGCACCGGCGGCGGCTCGTTCTCCACCTGCATCGCCACCTCCACCCCCCGATGCGCGAGCCGCACATACGTCTTGGCCCCGGCCGCATGCTTGTGCACGTTCGTCAGGGCCTCCTGCACCACGCGGTAAGCGGTCTGTTCCACCGCCGCCCCATACTCCCGCGCCTCCCCCTCCACGGACATCTCCACCACCATCCCGGCCTCCCGCGACTGCCCGACCAACGCGTCCAGCTCGGCCAGCGACGGCCCCCCGTCCACCACCCCCGCCTCCACCTCCGCACGGGACGCCGCCGCCGCGGCCGCCGCCCCCACCGCCGCCAGCGGCAACGCCTCCACGACCGGCACCCGCCCCGGCGCCGGCTCCCCGGCCCGCAGCACACCCAGCATCTCCCGCAGCTCCGTCAGCGCCTGCCGCCCCATGTCCCCCACCAGCGCCGCGTTGCGCACCGCCTTCTCCGGGTCCTTACGGGCCACCGCCTGCAACGCCGCCGCGTGCACCACCATCAACGACACCCGGTGCGCCACCACGTCATGCATCTCGCGCGCGATCCGCGTCCGCTCCTCACCCCGGGCCCACTCCGCCCGCTCCTCCGCCCGCTCCGCGAGCAGCGACAGCTCCCGCTCCAGCGACTCGTTGCGCTCGCGCAGGCTCTCCATCAGCCGGCGCCGCGCCCCCACGTACAGACCGAGCAGCAACGGCGGCGCCGTCACCCCCAGCGACGTGGTAATCGCCACGAACGGCACGAACCAGCCACCCACCTGGAACCGGTCGCTGTGCACCATGTCCTGCTGCGCCCGGACCACGGACACGATCAGCGTCCCGACGAACGACATGCCGGCCAGCGCCCCGATGATCCGCCGCGGCATCTCCGACGCCGCCAGCGAGTACAGGCCGACGACGGTGAGCATGATGCCCATCTGCGCCGGGGTCACCGCCACGGAGACCAGCACGACCGCGATCGGCCAGCGCCGCCGCAACAGCAGCGTCGCGCCGGTCAGCACCCCGAAGACGACCCCCATCCAGACCGGCAGCCCGGCCTTGTGCGCGAACGGCACCCCCTCGAACGCACACTCCACCGCGCTCGCCGCGGCGAGCCCCCCGTCCAGCGCGGCACCGCGCCACCGCTCCCACCACCACGGCCCCCCGGCCGCGGCTCGGTGAACTTCCCCCGTCGTGGTCATACCCCCAGCCTACGGGCGGGCGCCGCCCGATTTCCGGTGAGTTTTACGTACCGGCGCCCACCACTCCGCACAATCGAACAGAAGCGAAACCCGCCGGTATCGCGCGAACTGCTGAACAGAGGGGATTCCGCCCCCGCGGCCCGCGCCCCGCCGAAAGCTGTGCCTATGACACAGACCACAGGCACATACACCGGCAAGTACACCGACTCGGGGCGCTGCGGGACGCGGAGCGTCAGGACAAGCCGCACGCGCGCCGGGAGGACGTCACGTTCGTCAACAGCGCCCCAGACGTGATCCGCCTGTTCCTCGCCGGGCTCGACCTACTGGGGGTGGACCGTGACCGCCAGAGCGCCGACTCATACCGTCGCATCGAAGGGTCTTGGTACGGCATAGTAGGGGCGGCGCTCGCGACCGAAGGCAGAAATCGGGCATAGGGCGCAATGTTCCCGAGTCGTCTAATGGCAGGACAAATGGTTTTGGTCCATTGAATGAGGGTTCGATTCCTTCCTCGGGAGCACCTCACGGGGCCCGACCGTCACCGGTCGGGCCCCGTAGCCGTTTCACCCCGCTGACCCCCCGGTATCCTGCGGATGTCCACCCCCCAAGAAGCATCCGAAGCCGAAGGGCACACCCGTGAGCGCCAACCGCCCGGCCGCCGTCGTCGTTCTCGCAGCGGGCGAGGGCACCCGTATGAAGTCGGCCACCCCCAAAGTCCTGCACGAACTCTGCGGCCGCTCGCTGGTCGGCCATGTGCTGGCCGCCTCCCGGGAGTTGGACCCCGAACAGCTCGTCGTGGTCGTCGGGCACGAGCGCGAGAAGGTGGCCGCGCACCTGAGCGAGGTCGACGCCGGTGCCCGTACCGCCGTGCAGGCCGAGCAGAACGGCACGGGGCACGCGGTCCGCATCGGCCTGGAGGCCCTCGCCCCGGACGGCGCCCTGGACGGCACCGTCGTGGTGGTCTGCGGCGACACGCCGTTGCTGACCGGGGAGACGCTCACCGTGCTGGCCGCCACGCACACCGCCGACGGGAACGCGGTGACGGTGCTGACCGCCGACGTTCCCGACGCCACCGGCTACGGCCGCATCGTCCGCGACAGCGGCTCCGGCGCCGTCACGGCGATCGTCGAGCACAAGGACGCCACCGAGGCGCAGCGCGCGCTCACCGAGATCAACTCGGGTGTCTTCGCGTTCGACGGGCGGCTGCTGGCCGAGGCGCTGACGAAGGTGCGTACGGACAACAGCCAGGGCGAGGAGTACCTGACGGACGTGCTCGGCATCCTGCGGGCTGCCGGGCACCGGGTCGGCGCCTGCGTGGCCGGTGACCACCGCGAGATCGCCGGCATCAACAACCGCGTCCAGCTCGCCGAGGCCCGCCGCATCCTGAACGACCGTCTGCTGGAGCGCGCGATGCTCGGCGGCGTCACGGTCGTCGACCCGGCCGCCACCTTCATCGACGTCACCGTGACCTTCGACCGGGACGCGACGGTCCTGCCGGGTACGCAGCTGCACGGCGCGACGCATCTGGGCGAGGGCTGTGTCGTGGGCCCCAACACGCGGCTCACCGACACCACGGTGGGCGCGGGTGCCCGGGTGGACAACGCGGTCGCCTACGAGGCCGAGATCGGTGCGCAGGCGTCCGTCGGGCCCTTCGCCTACCTGCGCCCCGGCACGCGCCTCGGCCTGAAGTCGAAGATCGGCACGTACGTCGAGACGAAGAACGCCTCGATCGGCGAGGGCACGAAGGTGCCGCACCTGTCGTATGTGGGCGACGCGACCATCGGTGACTTCACCAACATCGGGGCCGCGAGTGTCTTCGTGAACTACGACGGTGAGGCGAAGCACCACACGACCGTCGGCTCACACTGCAAGACGGGTTCGGACAACATGTTTGTGGCGCCTGTCACTGTCGGGGACGGTGCCTACACCGCCGCCGGCTCGGTCATCACCAAGGACGTGCCCGCCGGTTCGCTGGCCGTGGCCCGGGGCCAGCAACGGAATATCGAGGGTTGGGTGGCGCGCAAGCGGCCCGGGAGCGCGGCCGCGAAGGCGGCGGAGGCGACCACGCGGGAGCCGGGCAGCGAAGGCTGACCGGAAACAGGTGCGTCCGACACGGCGTACCGTGATAGATGCTCACGATTCGCCTGGCTCGCTGCTATAGGGACGCGCGGGCAGCTGCGGCGGACGAACTCGTCTGAGGAGACTAGTGCTGTGACCGGGCTCAAGACGCAGGGCGAGAAGAAGATGATGTTCTTCTCGGGCCGTGCCCACCCCGAGCTTGCCGAGGAGATCGCACACCAGCTGGGTGTCGGGATCGTGCCGACCAAGGCCTTCGATTTCGCCAATGGCGAGATCTACGTCCGCTACCAGGAGTCCGCTCGCGGTGCCGACTGCTTCCTGATCCAGAGCCACACGGCTCCGATCAACAAGTGGATCATGGAGCAGCTCATCATGATCGACGCGCTGAAGCGTGCGTCGGCCCGCTCCATCACCGTCATCGTGCCGTTCTACGGTTACGCGCGGCAGGACAAGAAGCACCGGGGACGTGAACCGATCTCGGCGCGGCTGATCGCGGATCTGATGGCGACCGCGGGCGCGGACCGGATTCTCACGGTCGATCTGCACACCGACCAGATCCAGGGTTTCTTCGACGGCCCGGTGGACCATCTGTTCGCGCTGCCGATCCTGGCGGACTACGTGGGCGCGAAGGTGGACCGCTCCAAGCTGACCGTGGTCTCCCCCGACGCGGGCCGGGTGCGGGTCGCCGACCGCTGGTGCGACCGGCTGGGTGCGCCGCTGGCGATCGTGCACAAGCGCCGGGACAAGGACGTCGCCAACCAGGTGACCGTGCACGAGGTCGTCGGTGACGTGGAGGGCCGGGTCTGTGTCCTGGTCGACGACATGATCGACACGGGTGGCACCATCTGCGCTGCGGCGGACGCGCTGTTCGCGCACGGTGCGGAGGACGTCATCGTGACGGCGACGCACGGTGTGCTGTCGGGTCCGGCGGCGGACCGGCTGAAGAACTCGAAGGTGAGCGAGTTCGTCTTCACGAACACGCTGCCGACCCCGAGCGAGCTGGAACTCGACAAGATCACGGTCCTGTCGATCGCCCCGACGATCGCCTCCGCGGTGCGTGAGGTCTTCGAGGACGGCTCCGTCACCAGCCTCTTCGAGGGCGAGGCGTAAAGATCCATTTGGGTGCGGCCTCCCCCGCCGAGTAGACTGCGCGAGTTGCTCGGCGAGGGAGGCCGTACTTTTCTGTACGGCGATCCGTTATCGACGCGCTCTTCGTAGCAGGCCGTTCGTGGCCGGGTGACCCACCTTTTCTGGTTTCCCCAGTTCTACGAGGAGTTGAAGAGCATGTCCGAGGTCAAGCTGGCCGCCGAGTCCCGTTCGGAGTTCGGCAAGGGTGCCGCCCGTCGCATTCGCCGCGAGAACAAGGTTCCCGGTGTCGTCTACGGTCACGGTGGTGACCCGATCCACGTCACGCTGCCGGGCCACGAGCTGTCGCTCGCCCTGCGTACCCCGAACGTCCTGCTGGCGCTCGCCCTGGACGGCAAGACCCAGCTGGCGATCCCGAAGGCCGTGCAGCGCGACCCGCTGAAGGGCTTCATCGAGCACGTCGACCTGCTCCTCGTGAAGAGCGGCGAGAAGGTCACCGTCGAGCTTCCGGTCCTGACCGAGGGCGAGCTGGCCGCCGGTGCCAACCTGCTGGAGCACGTGCTGAACACGCTCTCCGTCGAGACCGAGGCCACGCACATCCCCGAGTCGGTCACCGTCTCCATCGAGGGTCTCGACTCCGGTGACGCCGTCCACGCCAAGGACATCAAGCTGCCGGCCGGTACCACGCTGGCCACCGACGCCGACGCGGTCGTCCTCCAGGTCCTGTCCGCGCAGGCCGAGGAGGCCCCGGCCGAGTCCGACGAGGCCGCCGCGGAGGCCTGAGCATTCGCCGTATGACCTGGTACGGGGTGGTGGGCACGGTCCGCCACCCCGTACAGCTGTCTCTAGTGGGCCTCTAGCGGAGGAATGTGCATGTCCGACGAGAACGCTCCCTGGCTGATCGCCGGGCTCGGCAACCCCGGGCCCGAGTACGCGATGAACCGGCACAACGTCGGTTTCATGGTGGCCGATCTGCTGGCGCGGCGGATGGGTGCCAAGTTCAAGCGTGCAGCGAAGGGGCAGGGGCAGGCCCAGGTCGTCGAGGGCCGGATCGGTCCGCCCGGCCCGGCCGGCCGCCGGGTGGTCCTGGCGAAGCCGATGTCGTACATGAACGTCTCCGGTGGTCCGGTGACGGCGCTGCGCGACTTCTACAAGGTGCCCGTCGAGCGCATCGTGGCCGTCCATGACGAGCTGGACATCGATTACGGGGTGCTGCGGCTGAAGCTGGGCGGTGGCGACAACGGGCACAACGGGCTGAAGTCGATGACCAAGGCGATGGGGCCCGACTACCACCGGGTGCGGTTCGGGATCGGGCGGCCGCCGGGGCGGATGCAGGTCGCGGACTTCGTGCTGAAGGACTTCTCCTCGGCGGAGCGCAAGGAGCTGGACTACTTCGTGGACCGCGCCGCCGACGCGGTGGAGGCGCTCGTCACGGAGGGCCTGGAGCGCGCGCAGTCGGCGTACAACTCCTGACAACTCTCCCGGTTCGGCCGGGGAGTTGACCGTACGCGTATCCATGGCCAAGGATCACCGCCATGGCTTCAGCGGTGGCGGCGTCGGTCTCCCGGCGGATCGTGGCGTCGGTGATCGCCCTGCTCCTGGTGGTGGCGGGGTTCTGGGCGTCGTGGGGCGCCGCGCAGCACGTGGTGTTCCCCACGGGACGAACCCACGGTGAGCTGCTCGTGCAGCGGTGCGAGGGCAGCAGGTGCAGCGGGCCGCTGGCGTCGGCGCGGGACGGCGCGGACGTGTGGATGCGGCGCTCTGTCGGTGTGAAGAAGGGCGCCCGCATCGCGGTCGTCGTCAAGCCGGGCAGCCGGCAGGCCGTGCGTTCGGGGGTGGCCGGGTTCTTCACGGCGTTCATGCCGCTGGGCGGGGCGCTGTTGCTCGCGTCGATCGTGCTCGCGGGCGGAATGCTGAACCGGCGCCTGGCGTGGATCACGTCAGGCGCCGGTGTCGCGTTGCTGACGGCGGCGTTCGTCGCCGTCAGCGCCTAGCTGTCCGGCCGGGTCAGCCGGTGTTGCGCAGGCCGGCGGCCACGCCGTTGACGGTGAGCAGCAGGGCGCGGGCGAGGGTCGGGTCCGGCTCCTGGCCCGCGGCGGCCGCGTCGCGCTGGCGCTTGAGCAGGGCGACCTGGAGGTAGGAGATCGGGTCCAGGTAGGCGTCGCGGATGTCGAAGGTCTGCTTCAGCACCGGGTGGGCGTCGAGCAGTTCGCTCTCGCCGGTGACCCGCAGGACCTCGCGGACGGTCAGCTCGTGCTCGGCCTCGATGGCGGTGAAGACGTGCTTGAGGTTGTCCGGGACGAGCGTGTCGACGTAGTGCCGGGCGATGCGCAGGTCGGTCTTGGCGAGCGTCATCTCCACGTTCGAGATGAAGTTCTGGAAGAAGTGCCAGCGCTCGTGCATCTCGTCGAGCATGGAGTCCAGGCCGGCCTCGCGCAGTGCCTTGAGGCCGGAGCCCACCCCGAACCAGCCGGGGACGATCTGCCGGGACTGGGTCCAGCCGAAGACCCACGGGATGGCGCGCAGGCCGTCGAGGGAGACGCCGGAGCCGGGGCGGCGGGAGGGCCGGGAGCCCAGGTGCAGGTCGGCGAGCTGGTCCACGGGGGTCGACGCGACGAAGTACGTCGGCAGGTCCGGGTCCTCGACGAGCTTGCGGTACGCGGCGTGCGCGGCGTCGCTCACCACGTCCATGGCGGCGTCCCAGCGGGCCAGCGCCTCGTCGGACTGGCGCGGCGCGGTGTGCAGGGCGGAGGCCTGGAGGGTGGCCGCGACGGTCAGCTCCAGGTTCTCGCGGGCCAGCGACGGCACCAGGTACTTGTCGGAGATGACCTCGCCCTGCTCGGTCACCTTGATCTCGCCCTCCAGGGTGCCCCAGGGCTGGGCGAGGATCGCGTCGTGCGAGGGGCCGCCGCCGCGGCCGACGGTGCCGCCGCGGCCGTGGAAGAGGCGCAGCCGGACGCCGTAGCGGTGGGCGACGTCGCGCAGCCGGCGCTGGGCGCGGTGGATCTCCCACTGCGAGGTGGTGATGCCGCCGAACTTGGAGGAGTCGGAGTAGCCGAGCATGACCTCCTGGACGTCCCCGTTGAGCGCGACCAGGCGCCGGTAGGAGGGGTCGGAGAGCATGTCCTCCAGGATCGTGTCGGCGGCCTTGAGTTCGTCCGTCGTCTCCAGGAGCGGCACGATGCCGATCTTCGCCCAGCCGGCGTGCAGGTCGAGGAGGCCGGCCTCGCGGGCGAGGACGGTCGCGGCGAAGACGTCGTCGGCGCCCTGGCACATCGAGATGATGTACGACTCGATGACCTCGGGTCCGAACACGTCGAGGGCCTTGGCCATGGTGTGGAAGACGCCGAGGGTCTTCTCGCCGGCCGCGTCGAGCGGCGCCGGGGTCGGGGCGAGCGGGCGGCGCGACCTGAGTTCCTTGGCGAGGAGCTTGCCGCGGTAGTCGCGGGGCATGTCGGCGTAGCGCCAGGACTCCTCGCCGAGCCGGTCGAAGAGCTGGCCGAGGGCGTGGTGGTGGGCGTCGGCGTGCTCGCGTACGTCCATGGTGGCGAGCTGGAGGCCGAACGCGGCGAGGGTGCGGATCGTCCGGTTCATCCGGCCGTCGGCGAAGAGTCCGCCGCGGTGCTCGCGCAGCGAGGTCTGGATGAGGGTGAGGTCGCGCAGCAGTTCGGCGGTGCCGAGGTAGTCGCGGCCCTCGACGTGCGGGGTGTTCTTCGCCAGCCGTTCCTTGGTGTTCTCCAGCTTCTGCCGGATCGCGGTGGCCTTGAGCCGGTAGGGCTCCTCGGCGTTGAGCCGCTTGTAGCGGGGGCTGATCTCCGGCAGCCGCTCCAGGTCGCCCTGGAGGGAGGTGAGCAGCTCCTCGGTGGCGCCGGTGTAGCGGATCGAGTTCGACAGGAAGCCGCGCAGCTCGTCGATGAGGGCGAGGGCGTCGTTGATGCCGTGCTCGTGCTGGAGGATCAGGACGTCCCAGGTCACCTGCGGGGTGACGTTCGGGTTGCCGTCGCGGTCGCCGCCGATCCAGGTGCCGAAGGTGAGCGGGCGGGTCTCCTCGGGGAGGGTGACGCCGACGCGCTCCAGTTCGGCGGTGAGGTCCTCCAGGACGTCGCCGACGGCGCCGGCGTGCAGCTCGTCGAGGTAGTAGATCGCGTTGCGCGACTCGTCGGTGACCTCGGGGCGCACGACGCGCAGCTCGTCGGTCTGCCAGACCAGGTCGATGTTCTCGGCCAGGCGGGTGTCGTAGCGGCGGCGGTCGGTCTCCAGGACCGGCGTCTCCAGGAGGGTGGCGATGCGGCGCAGCTTGTTCAGGACGGAGCGGCGGGCGGCCTCGGTGGGGTGGGCGGTGAAGACCGGCCGTACGTTCAGGTGCTGCACGGTCTCGCGCAGGTGGTCGGGGTCGGCGTCCTTGAGGCGGTCCGCGGTGCGGGCCAGCAGGCCGCCCTCGGCCTCGCGCTTGGCGCGCAGCTCGCGGCCGCGGTGGACCTGCTCGGTCACGTTGGCGAGGTGGAAGTAGGTGGAGAAGGCGCGGACCAGCTTGGCCGCCGTCTCCAGTTCGGTGCCGCGCAGCAGCTCGGCGGCGGCCTCGCCGTCCTCGCGGGTCAGTCGGCGGACCTTCTCGACGAGTTCGAGGAGCTCGGGCCCCTCCTGCCGGACGAGTGTCTCGCCCAGCAGATCGCCGAGACGGCGGATGTCGGCGCGCAGCTCGGCACTGGTTCTCGTCGCAACGGTCTGATCGTCGGCACTGCTCACAGGTGCGGCTCCTTGCAGTGGTGAAGCTCGTCTGGAGGGAGGAGTCCCCGGAACCGGGTACAAGGTCCGGGTGGAGATTCAGAGCGGACCGCGCTGTCCGACCGTTTCCAAGGATATGTGCCTGCGCCGCCGGCACCGCCCGGGGCCTCGTGGCGCCGGATACGCGCTGCCATGGTCACGACCCCGTAAGTTACGGAACCGTAGGGAAAACGGAGGCACTCTGTCCGCGGATCTCAGGGGGTCTCCTCACCCGTCGCGACCCCTCTCAACCCTCCCGACCGCCCCGACCTCCTCGATGTTCTCGACCCCAAGGCCCTCGACGTACTAGGGACTCTCATGGCCACACGTTCCGATGTGATCGAAGGCGCCCCGGAAGGGGCGCCAGGACCCTCCCCCGCCGCCACGCCGCCGGCGACGCTCGGCGGCGAGCAGAAGCGCTCCGTCGAACAGCTGGCGCTGCTGCTGTTCATCGCCGTGCCGTTCGTCGCCCTGGTCGCGGCGGTGCCGCTGGCCTGGGGGTGGGGGGTCAGCTGGCTCGACATCGGGCTGCTCGTCTTCTTCTACTACCTCGGCTGCCACGGCATCACGATCGGCTTCCACCGCTACTTCACGCACGGCTCCTTCAAGGCGAAGCGCCCGCTGCGCATCGCGCTGGCCGTCATGGGCTCGATGGCGGTCGAGGGGCCGCTCGTGCGCTGGGTCGCCGACCACCGCAAGCACCACAAGTTCTCCGACGCGGAGGGCGACCCGCACTCGCCGTGGCGGTACGGGGAGACGCTGCCGGCCCTGATGAAGGGGCTGTGGTGGGCGCACATGGGCTGGATGTTCGACGAGGAGCAGACCTCGCAGGAGAAGTACGCGCCCGACCTGATCAAGGACCCGGCGCTGCGGGCGGTCTCGCGGCAGTTCGTCCTGTGGACGACGGTGTCGCTCGGGCTGCCCGCGCTGATCGGCGGCCTGGTGACGATGTCGTGGTGGGGGGCGTTCACGGGGTTCTTCTGGGGTTCGCTCGTCCGGGTGGCGTTGCTGCACCACGTGACGTGGTCGATCAACTCGATCTGCCACGCGGTCGGCAAGCGCCCCTTCAAGTCCCGCGACCGCTCGGGCAACGTGTGGTGGCTGGCCGTCCTGTCCTGCGGCGAGTCCTGGCACAACCTGCACCACGCGGACCCGACGTCGGCGCGCCACGGGGTGCTGCGCGGCCAGATCGACTCCTCGGCGCGCTTCATCCGCTGGTTCGAACAGCTGGGCTGGGCGCATGACGTGCGCTGGCCGTCGAAGGAGCGGGTCGCTGCGCGGCGCCAGACGGAGGCGGTGGACGCGGTCTGACGCGTCCGGGGGGTGCGGGGTGTCCGGGTGCCGCGGATGGGGCGGGGCGGGTCTGGTGCCGGGTGCCGTGGGTGCCGGGTTGGGGGGACTGGCGCTGGGTGCCACCGGGCTGGGCCTGGCCGGGGCCGAGGCGTCCGGCGCCGGGGTGCCGGGCCGGGCCTGAGGCGTCTGGCACCGAGCGCCGAGGGGTCGGCCCGGCCTGATCTGGCCGGGGCTGAGGCTGTCTGGCGCCAGGTGCCAGGGTGCCGGGCAGGGCTGACGCCGGATGCCAGGACGCCCGGGCCCGACCGGGGCCGGGGCTGACGCCGTCTGACGCCGGATGCCAGGGTGCCGGGCCTGGGGATGAAGCACCTGGCGCCGGGTGCCATGAATGCCGGGTCGGAGAGTCCGGCGCCGGGCGCCACGTCTGCCGGGTGGGGCTGACGTCGTCTGGCGCCGGGCGCCATGGTGCCGAGTCCGGCCTGATCGAGGCTTAGGCCATCTGGCGCAGGGTGCCGGGTGTCACGGGTACCGGCGTCGGGGCTGACGTCGTCTGGCGCCGGGCGCCATGGTGCCGGGGCTGTCCGGACCGGGGCCGAGGGCATCTGGCGCCGGGTGCCGGGGCCCGGTCGGTGCTCGTCTGGCCCCGGGGCGAGGCCGCCGACGGTGACCGGGGCCGGCACGGCATGATGGGGAGCGTGGCGACCGACTCAAGCACTCCGGGCAATGCGGGCAGCGACAGGCCCGACAAGACGCGGCGTGCGCGCCGCACGCGGATGACGGGGGCGGAGCGCCGCCAGCAGCTGCTGGAGATCGGTCGTACGGTCTTCGCCGCCAAGGGCTTCGAGGGCGCGTCGGTGGAGGAGATCGCGGCGAAGGCCGGAGTCTCCAAGCCGGTGGTGTACGAGCACTTCGGCGGCAAGGAGGGGCTGTACGCGGTCGTCGTGGACCGGGAGATGCGCCAGCTCCTGGACATGGTGACCAGCTCCCTGACGGCGGGGCACCCGCGTGAGCTGTGCGAGCAGGCGGCGTTCGCGCTCCTCGACTACATCGAGGAGTACACGGACGGCTTCCGCATCCTGGTCCGCGACTCCCCGATCCCGCAGTCCACGGGCTCCTTCGCGTCGCTGATCTCCGATATCGCCACGCAGGTGGAGGACATCCTGGGCCGCGAGTTCAAGGCCCGCGGCTTCGACTCCCACCTGGCGCCGCTGTACGCGCAGGCGCTGGTCGGGATGGTCGCGCTGACGGGGCAGTGGTGGCTGGACGCGCGCAAGCCGAAGAAGGCGGAGGTCGCCGCGCACCTCGTGAACCTCGCCTGGCACGGCCTGGACGGCCTGGAGCCCAAGCCCCGCTTGATAGGCCACCGCAAGAGCTAGTCCAGGACGGCTCCGGGCGCCTGCGCGTGCGACGGCGCCAGGAACTCCAGCCGGTTGCCGACGGGGTCGGCGCAGTAGGAACGCCGGGGAGCGCGTCGTCCCACTCGACGACGGCGCCACCGGCCGCGAGCCGCCGCGCGTACGGCCGTCCGGCTCCACCCTCGGGATCGCGACTCCCTCCGGCCGGCGCGCACCGCCCACCCCGGGCTGCTCGTACGGGACATCGAGGCGCTGCCCGCGGGTGCGGCGAGCTGGACGTGGTCCAGGGCCGCGATCACGCCGGTTTCACCGCCACCACGAAGATCCGCCGGAACGGCAGCACCGTGCCGTGCGGTGTCGCCGGGTACGCCTCGCGCAGGAGGTCGCGGTAGGCGGCGACGAACGCGTCGCGCTCCGGCGGGTCGTCCGCGAGCGCGGTGAGCACGGGCCGCAGGCCGGTTCCCTGCACCCAGTCCAGGACGGGGTCGTCGCCGGTCAGCAGGTGGGCGTAGGTCGTCTCCCAGGCGTCCACCGTGCAGCCGGCGCCGGTGAGCCGCTCCAGATAGGCGGTGGGGGTGAGCACGGCATCGCCGTGGCGCAGCACCCCGGCGAGCCGGTCGCGCCACCGCGCGGACGCGGCGAGTTCGCGCATCAGCACGTGGGTGGGTGCCTCGAAGTTGCCGGGCACCTGGAAGGCGAAGGTGCCGCCGGGAGCGAGCGCGTCCAGCAGGCCGGGGAAGGCGTCGGCGTGGTCCGGGACCCATTGGAGGGTGGCGTTCGACGCGATGAGGTCGTACGTCTCCGGGGGCGTCCAGCGCCTGAGGTCGGCGTGGGCGAAGTCGAGCCGGCCGCCGCCCGCGGTGGGGCCCGCGTGGGGCGCGGCCCGCTCCAGCATCTCGGGCGAGTTGTCGTATCCGGTGATGTGCGCGGTGGGCCAGCGTTCGGCGAGTGTGGCGGTGAGGTTGCCGGGGCCGCAGCCCAGGTCGGCGATCCGGGATGGTCGGCGGGGCAGGGCGGGGACGCGGGCGAGCAGGTCCGCGTAGGGGCGGCCGCGGTGGCCGGCGTGGCGCAGGTACTGCTGGGGGTCCCAGAGGGGTGAGCCGGTCGTCATGGCTCCAGGGTCCCGAACCCTATATCTCGATGTCAAGAATATCGATGTCAAGAGACTTCACATCGACACACCCTCTACACTGATCGTCATGGAGGACGAGGTCGACCGGTTGGTCGCAGCGTGGCGCCGGGAGCGCCCCGACCTCGACGTGGAGCCCCTCGAGGTGCTCAGTCGGGTCAGCAGACTCGCGCGCCATCTCGACCGCGCCCGCCGTCTCGCCTTCGCCGAGCACCAGCTGGAGCCGTGGGAGTTCGACGTCCTGACGTCCCTGCGCCGGGCCGGCGAGCCCTACCAGCTCTCTCCCGGGCAGCTCCTGACGCAGACCCTGGTGACGTCCGGCACGATGACCAACCGCATCGACCGCCTCGCCAAGAAGGGCCTCGTCGAGCGGCTGCCCGACCCCAGCGACCGCCGCGGCGTGCTCGTGCGCCTCACGGCGGAGGGACGGGACCGCGCGGACCAGGCCCTGGCGGGACTGCTCGCGCAGGAACGGGCGATCCTGGCCGAACTCTCCCGCTCCGAGCGCGGCGAACTGGCCTCACTGCTCCGCCAGTTGACGGCCCCGTTCGACAACATCCCGGGCTGACCGCTCCGCGGGGTTCGGCTGACTGCCCGACAGGGCTCTCTAACTCGCCGCCTCCAGATCCACCGGTCCCACCCCGGCCCGGCGGGCCAGGGCCACCGCGGCCAGGGTCGAGTGCACGCCGAGTTTTCCGAGGACGTTCTGCATGTGCGTCCGTACCGTGTGCGGTGACAGGAACAACCGCTCGGCGACCGCCTTGCGCCCGAGCCCCGCCACCATGCACCGCAGGACCTCCCGCTCGCGCGGCGTCAGCGATTCGACCAGGCGTTCCGACTCGGTGCGGTGCTTGCGGGCCGCGGTCAGCTCCCGCAGGACGCCCGTCAGGAGCGCCGGCGGCAGATGCGTCTCGTCGCGCAGCACACCGCGGATGACGGCGAGCAGCCGGGAGAGCGAACAGTCCTTGGCGACCCAGCCCGAGGCCCCGGCCTGGAGCGCGAGCGCCGCGCGCCGCGGGTCGTCGCACTCGGCGAGGACGACCGTGCGGACGGCGGGCTGGCCGGAGCGGACGCCGGCGACCAGCGAGATGCCGTCGACGAGCCCTTCCTGCGCGGGGCCGTCGGGCACCACGGCCGGTGGCCGCATGCCCTGCATGGACGCCGCGCCCAGGTCGGCGTCGACCAGCAGCACATCGAATCTGCGCCCCTCGGCGGCCCCCCGGTCCAGACAGCGCAGGGCGGCCGGCCCGCTGCCCGCGGCCGCCACCTCGACGTCCGGCTCGGCGGCGAGCGCCGCGGCCAGCGACTCGGCGAAGATGCGATGGTCGTCGACGACCAGAACCCGGATACGAACCACGTGACAACCCCCTTCCCCGCACGCTCGACCGGGTGCGGGGTACCCCGTCCTCGGGAGAGGGACCAACGCGGGTACGGCGCCCGGTGTGCGGGTCACCGCGGTCGCCCGGCCGCCGCCGCGCCGAACCGCCACCCCCACACCGGGCGTCGTACCCGGCTGTCTCGCCCCCTGATCAACACCGGCCCCCACCGGTGTTGTCCTCAGAGTAGGGCTGCGCGCTTTCAGGGGAAGGCAATTCACAGAACTGGTTACCCGATGGCCGGTCGGCGACCGTGGAGCGCGTTTATGGTGAGGTACATGTTTCGCATCGAGACAGAAGTCGACAAAGAGCGCCGCCTTCTGCTCCGGTCGCTGCTCCAGGACGCCAACCGGGCCGCGTCCCCCGCCCTGCGGGAGTTGCGCGGCACCGCGGCCGAGCGCGAAACGCCGCTCCAGGTCTGGGCGTCGGCGCCCGACGGGGAGCTGGCCGCGGGGCTCGACGCCCATACGTGGGCGAGCTGGCTCCATGTGAACCTGCTCTGGGTCGCGGACCGGCACCGCGGCGCGGGCCTCGGCTCGCGGCTCCTGACGGAGGCGGAGCGCCTCGCGCACGACGAGCACGGCTGCGTCAGCTCGCGGGTTCAGACGTGGGACTTCCAGGCCCCCGGCTTCTACCGGCAGCACGGGTACGACGTGGTCGCCGTCGTGCCGGACTACCCGCCGGGGGTCAAGGAGTTCACGCTGACGAAGCGGCTGGGCTGAGCCCGACCGGTTCAGGCCACCCGGTGCGCGCCGGGTGAGGGCACCGCGGGAAAGACGCGCGGAGCCGTGTACCCGGCCTCTTCGAAGGCGGTGCGGACCGCCTTGGTGACGGCGTCCGCGTCCGCGCTCTCCACCAGGACGACCGCCGAGCCGCCGAAGCCGCCGCCCGTCATCCGCGCGCCGAGCGCGCCGGCCGCTCCGGCCGTCGCCACGACGAGGTCCAGCTCCGGGCAGGAGATGCGCAGGTCGTCGCGGAGCGAGGTGTGGCCCTCGGTGAGGATCGGGCCGATGGCGCGGACGTCGGCGGCGTCGCCGGTGTCCAGCAGGCCGATGACCCGCTCCACCCGGTGGTCGTCGCTGACGACGTGGCGGACGTAGCGGACGACCTTCTCGTCCACCCCGGCCCGCGCCAACTGCGCGAGGGCGCCGTCGAGTTCGCCGTACGCGACATCGCGCAGGTGGGAGACGCCGAGGACCCGGGCGCCCTCCTCGCAGCCGGCGCGGCGCTCCGCGTACGCGCCGTCGCCCAGCTCGTGCTTGACGCGGGTGTCGACGACGAGGAGCCTGAGCCCCTGCGCCGCCAGGTCGAAGGGCACCTGACGGAGTGACAGGTCCCGGCAGTCCAGGTGCAGCGCGTGGCCCTCGGTGGCGCACGCGGACGCCATCTGGTCCATGACGCCGCACGGTACGCCGACGAAGACGTTCTCGGCGCGCTGGGCGATGACCGCCAACTCGGACCCGCTGAGCCCCAGTTCGAAGAGGTCGTTGAGGGCGTACGCGGTCACGACCTCCAGCGCGGCCGAGGAGGACAGGCCCGCGCCGGTCGGCACCGTGGAGGCCAGGTGCAGGTCCGCGCCGGTGACCGGGTGCCCCGCGTCGCGCAGCGCCCAGACGACGCCCGCCGGGTACGCCGCCCAGCCGCCCTGCCCGTACGAGGAGAGCGGGGTGAGTGCGTCGACGCGCAGTTCGGCGACGGGGGCGTCGATGTCGGCGGAGTGCAGGCGCAGCACGCCGTCCGTGCGCCGGGCCACCGCGGCGACGGCGGTGTGCGGCAGCGCGAGCGGCAGGACGAAGCCCTCGTTGAAGTCGGTGTACTCGCCGATGAGGTTGACCCGGCCGGGGGCCGCCCACACCCCCGCGGGCTCGTACCCGTACAACTCACTGAACTGCGCGGCGACAGACATGAATGGACTACCTACCCCTGCTACGAATGACGACGGCCCGACGGGTGTCGGCTACTGGCGCGCCTGGGCGAACTGCCAGGCGTCGGCGACGATTCCCGCGAGGTCCGCGCGGGACGGCTGCCAGCCGAGGCGCTCGCGCGCGGTGGCGGCGGAGGCGACGAGGACGGCCGGGTCGCCGCTCCGGCGCGGGGCCATGACCTCGGGGATCGGGTGGCCGGTGACCTGGCGGACGGTCTCGATGACCTCGCGGACCGAGAAGCCGTTGCCGTTGCCGAGGTTGCAGATGAGGTGTTCGGCCGGGCGGGCTGCGTCCAGGGCGAGGAGGTGGGCGTCGGCGAGGTCCGCGACGTGGATGTAGTCGCGCACGCAGGTGCCGTCGGGGGTCGGGTAGTCGTCGCCGTAGACGGAGATGGCGTCGCGCCGGCCCTGGGCGACCTGGAGGACGAGCGGGATCAGGTGCGACTCCGGGTCGTGCCGTTCGCCGCAACCGCCGTACGCGCCCGCCACGTTGAAGTACCGCAGCGAGACGGCGGCGAGGCCGTGCGCGGCCGCCTCTCCGCTGATCATGTGGTCGACGGCGAGTTTCGAGGCGCCGTAGGGGGAGGTGGGCGCGGTCGGGTCGGTCTCGGTGATCGGGGTGCTGACCGGCTCACCGTAGGTGGCCGCGGTGGAGGAGAAGACGAGCTTGCGCACGCCCGCCTCGCGCAGGGCGGCGAGCAGGGCCATGGTGCCGCCGACGTTGTTGTCCCAGTACTTCTCGGGCTTGACGACGGACTCGCCGACCTGGGAGAACGCGGCGAAGTGCAGGACCGCGTCGTAGGAGGGGTCCAGCCATTTGGCGGCGTCGCGGATGTCGCCCTCGATGAAGACGGCGCCCGCGGGCACGCCCGCGCGGAAGCCGGTGGAGAGGTTGTCGAGAACCGTGACGTCGTGGCCCGCTTCGAGCAGATGCTGGGCGACGACGCTGCCGACGTAGCCCGCACCACCCGTGACCATGTACTTCTTCGGAACGGCGTTGCCCATTACTTGCTCGCTACCTCTCGCAGTCGCTCGGCCGCGGTCTCCGGCGGCACATCGTTGATGAACACGCTCATGCCGGATTCGGAACCCGCGAGGAACTTCAGCTTGCCGGAAGTACGGCGGATGGTGAAAAGCTCGAGGTGGAGCGCGAAATCGTCGCGGTTCACCCCCTCGAACTCCTCCAGCGTGCCGAACGGGGCCTGGTGCCAGGCCGCGATGTACGGCGTCGGCGGCTCACCGTCGCCGAAGATCCGGTCGAAGCGCTTCAAGAGTTCCAGATAGACCTGGGGGAACTCTGTGCGTGCGTCGGCGTCGAGCCCGAGCAGGTCCGGCACCTGGCGCTTGGGGTACAGGTGGACCTCGTAGGGCCAGTGCGCCGCGTACGGCACGAAGGCCACCCAGTGCTCGCCTTCCAGGACGATCCGCTCGCCGTCCGCCAGTTCCTTGTCGACGACGTCGGCGAAGAGGTTGCGGCCGCCGGTCTGCTCCTTGTGCTGGGCGAGCGAGCGGAGCATCAGGGCGGTGCGCGGGGTGGTGAAGGGATAGCCGTAGATCTGGCCGTGCGGGTGGCCGAGGGTGACACCGATCTCGGCGCCGCGGTTCTCGAAGCAGAAGACCTGCTCGACGGAGTCGAGGTGGGCGAGTTCGGCGGTGCGGTCGGTCCACGCCTCCAGGACGAGCCCCGCCTGCTCCTCGCTGAGGTCGGCGAAGGACTTGTCGTGGTCGGAGGTGAAGCAGACGACCTCGCAGCGGCCCGAGTCACCGGCGAGCGAGGGGAAGCGGTTCTCGAAGACGGCGACATCGTAGGAGGAGTCCGGGACCTCGCTGAGCCGGTCGCCCTCGGTCGGGCAGAGCGGGCACTGGTCGGCCGGCGGGTGGTAGGTGCGGGCCTGGCGGTGCGAGGCGATCGCGACCGCGTCGCCGAGGAGCGGGTCGCGGCGCACCTCGGAGGTGGTGACGGTGGGCTCCAGGGGGCGGCGGTCGGCCGCGTCGCGGACCACGTCGTCGCGTGAGTCGTAGTAGATGAGCTCGCGCCCATCGGCCAGCCGGGTCGACGTCTTCTTCACGTCGGACACTCCTCATCGCGACCAAACAAACAGAACCGAACACAACAAAGCATAAGCCAACACGGCCGTCAAGGGAACGCGCACACCTGGGCCGACACCCCGGAGCCGACGGGATCTCGATCACAATCAAACAAAGAACGTCACCAGAAGTGTTCACTTATTGAAGGCTGAGGCGTAGGTTCCGGTCTGATTCAGTTCGCGCAACGAAGCGAGTTCCCATGCAGTCCCCCACACTGTCTGCCTCCACCACCCTGGCCGAAGGGCTACGGCTGCCCACCAACGGCCTCGACTACGCGATCCTCGCGATCTACTTCGTGGTCGTCCTCGGCATCGGCTTCATGGCCCGCCGCTCGGTGAAGACGAGCCTCGACTTCTTCCTCTCCGGGCGCTCCCTGCCCGCCTGGGTCACGGGTCTCGCCTTCGTCGCCGCCAACCTGGGCGCCACCGAGATCCTCGGCATGGCCGCGACCGGCGCGCAGTACGGCGTCGCCGTCGTCCACTGGTACTGGATCGGCGCCATCCCGGCCATGGTCTTCCTCGGCCTGGTCATGATGCCGTTCTACTACCGCTCGAAGGTGCGCTCGGTCCCGGAGTTCCTGCTCCAGCGATTCGACAAGTCCGCACATCTGCTCAGCTCGGTCCTGTTCGCCTTCGCGGCAATATTGATCGCGGGCGTCAACCTGTACGCCCTGTCGATCGTCGTCGAGGCGCTGCTCGGCTGGCCGCAGTGGGTGGCCATCGTGGTCGCGGGGGCCTTCGTCCTCGCGTACATCACCATCGGCGGCCTCTCCTCGGCGATCTACAACGAGGTCCTTCAGTTCTTCGTGATCCTGGCGGCCCTCATCCCCATCTGCATCATCGGCCTCAAGCGGGTCGGCGGCTGGGGCGGCATGAGCGACTCGCTGAAGGCGCAGCACGGCGACAACTTCATGTCGGCCTGGGGCGGCACCGGCATCGGTGACGCCAACCCGCTCGGTGCGAACTGGCTCACGATCATCCTCGGCCTCGGCTTCGTGCTCTCCTTCGGCTACTGGACGACGAACTTCGCCGAGGTGCAGCGCGCCCTGTCCGCCAAGAACCTCTCGGCGGCCCAGCGCACCCCGCTGATCGCCGCGTTCCCGAAGATCTTCATCGTCTTCCTGGTGATGATCCCGGGCATGGTGGCCGCGGTCCTCGTCCCGAAGATCGGCGGCCCGGGCTCGGACCTCACCTACAACGACGCGATCCCCTACCTGATGCAGGAACTGCTGCCCAACGGTGTCCTCGGCATCGCGGTGACCGGCCTGCTGGCCGCCTTCATGGCGGGCATGGCGGCGAACGTGTCGTCCTTCAACACCGTGTTCACGTACGACATCTGGGCCAAGTACGTGAAGACCGACAAGCCGGACGGGTACTACCTGAAGTTCGGCCGCGCCATCACGGCGATCGGCGTGGTGCTCTCGATCGGCACGGCGTTCATCGCGTCGTCCTTCTCGAACATCATGGGCTACCTCCAGACCCTCTTCTCCTTCTTCAACGTCCCGATGTTCGTCGTCTTCATCATCGGCATGTTCTGGAAGCGCGCGTCCATGAAGTCGGGCGTCTGGGGCCTGGTCGCGGGCACCTCGGCCGCGATGATCAACTACTTCTACATCTACAAGCAGGGCGTCATCGACATCCCGACCGACCAGGGCGCCAACTTCGTCTCCGCGATCGTCGGCTTCGTCGCGGGCGCGGTCGTCATGGTCGTGGTCACGCTCTTCACCGCCCCCAAGCCGGCCGCGGAGCTGGCAGGCCTGGTGTACGGCACGACGGCGCCGGGTCTGGAGGAGCCGCCCGCCCAGGGCGACGACGCCTGGTACCGCAGGCCGGCGCTGCTCGGCTGGGGCGCCGTCGTCGTGGCCGCGCTCTGCTACCTCCCCTACTCCCTCTGATCGGAGGCCCGACTCATGTCCGAACTGCACAACGAAGTCTCCGAGCTGGAGAGCAAGTCGGCGACGGCGGCCCGCCTCTTCGACATCCGCCGCATCATCGGTGGCCTGTTCGTCGTCTACGGCGTCCTCGTCACCATCGCCGGGATCACCGCCTCCGACGCCGACCTGAAGAAGGCCGAGGACATCAACATCAACCTGTGGACGGGCCTCGGCATGCTCGCCCTGGGCCTGTTCTTCCTGGTCTGGCTGAAGCTGCGCCCGATCGCGCCGCCGACGCCGGACGAGTCCGCGTAGCGGTCCACGGCACACTCCGGCGGGGCCGGGGTCCCTCTGCCCACGGGCAAGGACCCCGGCCCCTCGGGCTCAGCGGGCCAGCAGGGACCGGAGCGCGGCGGTGATCTCGTCCGGCGCCTCCTCGGCCATGAAGTGGCCCGCGCGGGTCAGCCGGTGGTCCAGGTCCGGGGCCCAGGCCCGCCACACCGCCGCCGCGTCGTAGCCGAGGTGCGCGCCCCAGTCCTGCTGGACGACGGTGACGGGCATGGCCAGCTGCGAACCGGCGTCCAGGTCCGCCCGGTCGTGCGCGACGTCGATGCCCGCCGAGGCCCGGTAGTCCGCGACGATCGACGGCACCGCCGCGGCGCTCGCCCGCAGGTACTCCGCCCGCACCGGCGCCGGCAGGGCCGCCGGGTCGGCGGCCCAGGCGTCGAGGAACGAGCCGAAGAACGCGTCCGCGCTGTTGGCGATCATCGTCTCCGGCAGGCCGGGTGGCTGCGCCATCAGGAAGAGGTGGTAGCCGACCGCGGCCGGCACGCCCTGGAGGACCTGCCACATGTCGAGCGTCGGGACGACGTCGAGGATGCCCAGGTGGGTGACGGTCTCGGGGTGGTCGAGGCCCGCGCGGAAGGCGACCAGGGCGCCGCGGTCGTGCCCGGCCAGCGCGAACCGCTCGTGACCGAGCGCCGCCGCCAGCGCCACGACGTCCGCGGCCATGGCGCGCTTGGCGTACACCTCGGGGCCGTCGGCGGGCGGCTTGTCCGAGGCGCCGTAGCCCCGCAGGTCGGGACAGATCACCGTGTGCCCGTCCGCGAGCCGCTCGGCGACGTGCCGCCACATCAGGTGGGTCTGGGGAAAACCGTGCAGCAGCACGACGGGGCTGCCGCTGCCGCCGACGGCGGCGAACAGCTCCACGCCGTCCGCACCGGGCAGCCGGACCGGCGCGAAGCCGGGGATCGAGAGGGGCATGAGGGACCGTCCTTCGACAGGAGAGCTACGGGGAGAGCGACCCGGCCAGCCTGAGCGAGGGCGATCAGCAACCGATCAGCGTGGCGGAGCGGAGCGGCGTCGCACCGCCGAGGATGGGGCCATGCGAATCGACGTGCTCGGTGCCGTGCGGGTCCGCCGTGACGACGGCACCGCGGTGGAGCTGGGCGGGCCCCGCCACCGCGAGGTCCTGGCCCGGCTGGTCGCCGCCGAGGGCCGGATGGTCACCACGGACACCCTCGTCGGCGACCTGTGGACCGACCCGCCGCCGCGCGCGGTGGGCGCCCTGCGCACGTTCGTCGCCGCGCTGCGCCGCGCCCTCGAACCGGCCCGCCCGCCGCGCGAGCCACCGCGCCTGATCGTCACCGAGGGCCCCGGCTACGCCCTGCGCCTGGCCCGCGAGGACGTGGACGTCCACCGCTTCCAGGACACCCTGGCCCGCGCCCGGCACACCCCCGGCGCGGTGGGCGACCTCGGCGCGGCCCTCGCGGCCTGGCGCGGACCCGCCTACGCCGACGTGCCCGACTCCGCGTGGGCCCGGCGCGAGCGCACCCGCCTGGAGGAGCTGCGGCTCGACGCGGTCGAACTGCGCGCCCGCCTCCTCCTCGACGCCGGCCAGGGGGCGGGGCTCGCCGCCGAGCTGGGCGCCCACGTCACCGAACACCCCTGGCGCGAACCGGCCTGGGGACTGCTCGCCCGCGCCCTGTACGACGCGGGCCGCCAGGCCGACGCGCTCGCCACCCTGCGCCGGGCCCGCGCGCTCCTCGCCGGACAGCTCGGACTCGACCCCGGCCCCGAACTGCGGCAGCTGGAGACAGAGATTCTCACCGGCTCCGCACCCCGCGCCGACGGACCCGGCGCGTGGGGCGCGCCCGGCGTCCGGCTCGGCCCGCGCACCACCGTGGAGCTGGCCCGCACGCTGTCCCTGGCGGGCGGCGACGCGCTCGTCCACGCGCGGCGCGACCGGCTCGCGGCGATCCAGGCGGCGGAGCGCACCGGGGACCGCTTCCTGACGGCCCGGATCATCGGCGCCTACGACGTGCCCGCCCTGTGGAGCCGCGCCGACGACCCCGGGCAGTCCCGCGCCGTCGTCGCGGCCGCCGAGCGCACGCTCGCCGCGCTCGGCCCCGACGCCCCCGACGACCTGTCCGCCCGTCTGCTGGCCACGGTCGCCGTGGAGAGCCGCAGCGCCGCTCTGACCGGGGCCGAGCGGGAGCGTGCGCGGCAGGCGGCGCTGCGGGCCGAGGAGCTGGCCCGGCGGGTGGGCGACCCCGCCCTGCTGGCCTTCGCCCTGAACGGGGTCTTCCTGCACTCCTTCACCGGCTGCGGCCGCGCGCCCGTACGGGACCGGATCGGCGCCGAGCTGCTGGACCTGGCCGCGCGGCAGGCGCCGGCGAGCTTCGCGGTCCTCGGCCACCTCGTCCGGCTCCAGTCCGCCTCGGCGCTCGGCGACCTCACCGCCGCGGCCGCCCACGCCGCGGCCGCCGAACGGCTCGCCGTCACCGCCGAGGCGCCGCTCGTGCCCGTCCTCACCGCGTGGTTCCGGGCCCGGGTCACGGCCGCCCGCAGCACCACCCCCGGCGGGCCGTCCCCGGCCGCGGCCGCGGCCGGGTACCGCGCCGCCGAGGACGCCCTGCGGACGGCCGGCATGCCGGGGCTGCACCGCGGCCTGTTCCCGCTCGCGCTCCTGGGGCTGCGCCTGCTGCACGGGCGGCCCGCGCCCACCGACCCGCACCTGGACTGGGGCCCGTATCTGCCGTGGGCCCGGCCGCTCGTCCTGCTCGCGCAGGGCCGGGCCGGGGAGGCCCGGGCGGCGCTGGACGCGGTGCCCGAACCGCCGCGGGACCACGTGCAGGAGGCCCTGTGGTGCCTGACCGCCCGCGCCGCCGTGCGCCTGGACGCACGCACGGTCGCGGCGCGCGCGGCGAGCGCGCTGCACGAGGCCGCGGCCGAGCACGCGGGCGCCGCCTCGGGGATGCTGACGCTGGGTCCGGTGGCGGGGTACCTGGCGCAGGCGCGGGCCTGTGCGGCACAAGAGTGAGGCCGCACGCGAACGTCCCGCCCCGCTCGGAAGCGGGACGGGACGTAAGGGTGGAGCGCTGGGCAGGCCTTGCACCTGCATTTCCCCGCAGGAAGCGGGGCGTCTTTCCTTGGACGACCAACGCACTGTCCGTCAGCCGCAGTTGCGGTGACCAACAAGATCAACCGTAACTCAGGAATCCGGATCTGGCGAATCCGGTGCCACCGGGGACGCGGACGGGCCGGCGGCGGGGGCGATCGGGCCCGCGCGGTCCAGCAGTCCGGTCCGCGCGGCGAGGGCGGCGGCCTCCAGGCGGGATCCGACGCCCAGCTTCATCAGCACCCGCTGGACGTGCGTGCGCGCCGTCGAGGGCGCGATGCCCATGCCCGCCGCGATCAGGCGGGTGTCCTCGCCGTCCGCGACCCGCACCAGGACCTCGACCTCACGCGGCGTCAGCATCTCAAGGAGCCGCTGTCCTTCGTCGTCGGGCTGCGCCGCGGGGTTGAGGAGTTCGCCGAACGCGCCCTGGAGCAGCGTCGGGGCCACCGCCGCCTCCCCCGCCCGCGCCTTCATCAGGGCCCGCTCGACGCCCTCTATGCGCTCGTCGTGGCGGACGTATCCGGAGGCGCCGGCCGCGAACGCCGCCGCGATACCGCGCGGGGACGGGACCGGACCGAGGACCACGACCGCCACCTGGGGGCGCTCCCGCTTGATCCGGACGACCGGGTCGAACGTGCCCGGCTCCGCCGGGGTCGCCGTGCCGATGAGGCAGACCTCGGGCGCCCGGGTGATGACCAGATCGGCCGCGCCGGCCGTGGGCGCCGCCGCGGCGAGCACCCGGTGCCCGCGCAGCTTCAGGGCCGAGGCGAGCGCCTCGGCGAGCAAGCGATGGTCGTCGACCACCATGAGCCGCACACCCATTGAGCCAACCCCCCAGTTCGCCTCAGAAGCAGCCGTGGGCTCCCGGGCCCCCCATGGACGGGCGAGCCCCCCGACTCCCCGCCCTCCGTCGTCCCCCGGAAGCTACACGCTTGTTCGACGTCGCGCGCCCCCTACTGGCCAGATGCGGCCCGCAATGCTGAAATCCCCGCGGGACAGGGCCGGTTGACGGTAACGCGCGCTCAGCACGGCGGCCCCGCACCCGAGTTCGGTTGCGGGGCCGCCGTGGGGCCGTGTGCCGGGGCTACTTGGCCGTGAACCCGAGGACGGCGTACTGCTTGTCGTCCGCCGAGTAGGGCTCGCTGATCAGGTCCTTGCCGAGGAAGAGCCGGCCGTTGGAGTACAGCATCTCGGAGGACTTCGGCACCATGCGGCTCAGCGAGTTGCGCACGGTCTGCGTCGCGGGCGTCTCCAGGAGCTTGGTCTCCTTCGCCTTGGCGTCGATGGTGACGACCTGGGCGCCCTTGTCGTACGGGCCGTCCTTGTACGCCAGCACGTTGCCGCCGTCCATGCGCAGCGGGAAGATCTCGTAGCCCGCGCCGCTGTCGAAGCGGTCACTGGTGAGCTTCCCGTCGGCGAGGGAGTACGACACGATCTCGTTGACCTGGTCGGTGCCGCTGCCGTCGTGCTGCTTGGAGGGCAGGTACAGCCGGTCGTTGCCGACCACGACTCCCTTGCAGCCGTGCACCTCGCCGACCGAGCAGTCGATGTCGTACTTCTCCGGGTCGACGGTGATCTTGGCGCGCAGCTTGTTGCCGGTGTCGTCGAGCGAGAAGACGTCGGTGTACTTGACCTCTTCGCCGAGGGCGACGCCGAAGGTCACCGGCTTGGTGGAGAAGACCGAGAGCAGGTTGACGCTGCCGGGCGCGCCGGGGACCTTGTACGTCGACTTCGGCTTGCCCGTGGCCGGGTCGAGGATCTGGATCTCGTAGGACTCGGCGTCGAAGTCACCGCACTTGCGGACGGCGACGAGCTGCTCGCCGCCGCGGTAGCCCTGGTCCTCGCAGCTGCCCTGCTGCGGCTTCCACAGCGACTTGCCGGAGGTGAGGTCGAAGGCCGCGCCGCCGTCGTAGCCGCCGCCGACCGCCAGCGTGGAGCCGCTGATGGACAGTTCCTTGAACGCGATCTTCTGGCCGCCGGCCTCGACACTGTCCGACCACACCTTTTTCCCGGTGTTCACGTCGAACACCGTGATCTCGGTGCACTTGAAGTAGTCCTTGTCCTTCTTGCGCTTGCCGTCCTCGGAGAGCACGGCGGCCAGGCCCTTCCCGCTCACCTCGGGCGAGGCGCCGCAGGTCTGGCCGGACAGCGGCAGGGTCCACTTCTCGGTGCCCGAGTCCGGCTCGTAGCCGACGAGCTGGTCGAGACCGGCCTTGACGTACGTGGAGTCGGTCAGCCAGGAGCCCGCCACGCTCCACACGGCGTCCTTGGCGACCTTGGGCGCGGGCAGCTGGAAGGCGATGCTCGCCGAGGTGGAGCCCGGGACCTTCTCCACACCGCCCGAGACGCCGTCCTTGCCCTTGCCGTCCTTGCCGTCGGCGGAGTTCTTCGTGTCGTCCTTGCCGTCGTCGGAGGAGTTCGCGTAGAGGATCCCGCCGCCGACGATCAGGGCGATCACCACGACGGCCGCGGTGATGATCCAGACGATCGGCGAGGGCTTCTTGCCGCCGCCGCCCGGAGCCGCCATCGGCGTGGTGGGAGGCTGCTGCGGATAGCCGTACTGCGGCTGCCCGTACGGCGGCTGCTGGCCGTACTGCGGCTGGCCGTAGGGCTGTTGGCCGTACGCGGGCTGGGGCGGCTGCTGCGGCTGCTGGCCCGGGTAGCCGTAGCCCGGCGCGCCCTGGGGCGGCGGGGGCGGGGCCTGCTGCGGGTAGCCGTAGCCGGGGCCGTCCTGCGGCGGCACCGGGGCGCCGAAACCGCCGGGCGGGGGCGGGGTCGGCGCGCCGAAGCCACCGGCGGACGGGCCGGGCGGGGCGGCGGGCGGCTGCGGGGCCGCGGGGGTTTCGGGCCGCTTGCGCAGCGGGTCCTGGGGCGGCTCGTTCGGCGGCTGCTGCGGGGGCGGGGGCGGCTGCGTCATGGCGTGGGTACCTCGGGATGCCTGGAGACGGGGACGGAAGGGGGCGGGGCCGGGGCGCCGGGCGGCGTCAGTGGTGCACGCGTGCGCGGGCGGGCTCTCAGTCGCCGTAGGCCAGCATCAGCTTCTGCTGGCCCTTGGCGGTGCCGGAGAGGTTGGTGGCGGAGAGGTAGAAGCGCCCGTCGGCCCAGGCGACGTCCTTGGAGTAGAAGCCGCTCTCGATCTCGGCCGTGCCCGCCGGGTTCTGCAACAGGGTCTTCGGCGTGTGGGCGCCGGAGACCGGGATGGACACGACGCGTCCCGCGGTGCCGCCGTACGACGCCTCCATGTAGGCGACGACGGCGCCGTTCTCGACCTTCATCGGCAGCAGCGACTGCTCCTCGGGCGACGAGGCCCGCCAGCGCTCCTTGCCGCTGGTGAGGCTGATCGCCACGACCTCGTTCGCGCCGCCCGTCTTCCCCTTGGTCGGCATGTACAGGGTGGAGCCGTCCGTGGTGACGCCCTCGCAGCCGTCCAGGTTCCTGGTCAGGAAGGAGAAGCTGGCGCCGCAGCCGGTGTCGAGGCCGTCGACGCCGACCTCGGCCCGCACGGTGGCGCTGTTGTCCGCGAAGGAGGAGATGTTGTACTTCTTGTCGTCCTGGTTCGTGCTGTAGACGACCAGCGGGCTGACGGAGTACACGTTCCCGACGGACCAGTCCTTGGGGAGCTTCTTGGTCCACCGGACCTTGCCGGTCCCGGGGTCCAGCTGGCGCAGCTCCTCGTGCGCGTTGTCGCCGCCGGCGCCGCAGGACGCCACGGAGAGCAGCTTGTCCTTGTTGCCGGTGAAGGCCTTGGGGAAGCAGTCGTCGCCGTACTGCTCGACGACGAATTTCTTCTTGGCGCCGGTCCTGGCGTCCAGCGCGAGCCCCGACATCGAACGGCCGACCATCAGGGTGTCGCCGCCGACGTAGGTGAGCGAGATGCTGGAGCCGGTGCCGTCGAAGAAGTCGTCCTTGTTCTCCCGCTCGGGGATCTTCGCCGACCAGCCCTTCGCCCCGGTGGCCAGGTCGATCTCCTGGACCTGGTTGCAGTGGGCGCGCGAGCTGGTGCCGCTCATGTACGCGACGACGATCTTCCCGGTGTCCGACGCGTTCTTGGTGACGGAGCAGATCTTCTGCGGCAGGGTGATCGCGGGCCAGCTGACCTTGCCGTCCGCGACGTCGTACCCCAGGACCTCCTTGTACGCGGCCTTGACCGCGACCTTGCCGGTGATCCACATGCCGGGGGCGTTGCCGCCGTCGCTGCCCACCTTGGGGGCCGTCTTGTACCAGAGGACCTTCGCCTCGCCGTCCTGGCGGCCCGCGTTGAGGTCCTCCTCGCCGCCGCGGCCGTCGCCTTCCCCGTCACCGGGGTTGACCGGCGCGGAGGCGGACGCCTTGGGGTCCTTGTCCTTGGCGTTGTCCGCCGGGTCCTTCTTGCCGTTCCCGTCGTCGCCACTGGTCACGGCGTAGACGACACCGCCCGCGACGACGAGCAGTGCCACGGCGGCGGCCGCGATCACCCACACCTTGTTGCGGCCGCCCTTGCCCGGCGGGGGCGGGGGCTGCTGGGGCGGGTAGCCGTACTGCGGCTGCTGCTGCCCGTAGGGGCCGGGCTGCTGGGCGTACGGGCCCTGCTGCTGGGGGTAGCCGTACGGGCCGGGCTGCGGCGGCTGCTGGCCGTAAGGGCCGGGCTGCGGCGGCTGGTTGTACGGTCCCGGCTGCTGCTGGCCGTAGGGGCCGGGCTGCTGCTGGGGGTAGCCGTAACCGGGCTGCGGCGGCTGCGGCGGAGCGGCCGGTGGCGGCGGCGTCGGCTGCGCGCCGGACGCCGGTGGATCCTGTGGTGCTCCGAAGCCGCCGGACGGCGGCTGGCTGGGCGGCTGTGTCATCAGCGCTCCCCCCTCTTCCCCTGCTGATGTACCGGCACGCCTGGGTGGTTTCCGGACGTTCTCAGATCGGTCACGGGGTGCGCTCAGGCCGCCCCCCAGCGGCCCTTTCTATCACTTGGGGCAGCCATCCGAAGGGCCGGTCGAGCCCCTGTTCCCAAGGGTGGACCGGCCTGTGATGCGTCCGTTACGCGCCTGCACCAGGCCTTCACGCATCGTCGGCAAGTTCCAGCCAGCGCAGCTCCAGCTCGTCGCGCTCGGCGACGAGTTCGCGCAGTTCCGCGTCGAGCCCGGCCACCTTCGCGAAGTCCGCGGCGTTCTCCGCGATCTGCGCGTGCAGCTTGGTCTCCTTCGCGGAGACCTTGTCCAGCTGCCGCTCGATCTTCTGCAGCTCCTTCTTGGCGGCACGGGTGTCGGCGGCGGACGGGCCGGACTTCGCGGCGGCGGGGGCCGCCGCGGGCGCGGGCGTCGCGGCCTCGATCATCCGCTGACGCCGCTCCAGGTACTCCTCGATGCCGCGCGGCAGCATCCGCAGGGTGGCGTCGCCGAGCAGCGCGTAGGTGTTGTCGGTGGTGCGCTCGATGAAGAACCGGTCGTGGGAGATGACGATCATGGAGCCCGGCCAGCCGTCGAGCAGGTCCTCCAGCTGGGTCAGGGTCTCGATGTCGAGGTCGTTCGTCGGCTCGTCGAGGAAGAGCACGTTCGGCTCGTCCATGAGCAGGCGCAGCAGTTGCAGGCGGCGCCGCTCACCGCCGGAGAGGTCGCCGACGGGCGTCCACTGCTTCTCCTTGCTGAAGCCGAACTGCTCGCAGAGCTGGCCCGCGGTCATCTCGCGGCCCTTGCCGAGGTCCACGCGGTCGCGGATCTGCTGGACGGCCTCCAGGACCCGCAGCGTGGCGGGCAGCTCGGTCACGTCCTGCGAGAGGTAGGCGAGCCGGACCGTCTTGCCGACGACGATCCGCCCGGCGGCGGGCTGCGCCTCGCCCTGGGTGCGGGCGGCGTCCGCGAGGGCGCGCAGCAGGGAGGTCTTGCCCGCGCCGTTCACGCCGACCAGGCCGACGCGGTCGCCGGGGCCGAGGTGCCAGGTGAGGTGCTTGAGCAGCACCTTGGGGCCGGCCTGGACCGTCACGTCCTCCAGGTCGAAGACGGTCCTGCCGAGCCGGGCGCCCGCGAACCGCATCAGCTCGCTGGTGTCGCGCGGCGGCGGTACGTCGGCGATCAGTTCGTTGGCCGCCTCGATGCGGTAGCGGGGCTTGGAGGTGCGGGCCGGGGCGCCGCGGCGCAGCCAGGCCAGCTCCTTGCGCATCAGGTTCTGCCGCTTGGTCTCCTCGGTCGCGGCGATCCGCTCGCGCTCGGCGCGGGCGAACACGTAGTCCGAGTAGCCGCCCTCGTACTCGTAGACGTCGCCCTTCTGCACGTCCCACATGCGGGTGCAGACCTGGTCGAGGAACCAGCGGTCGTGCGTGACGCAGACGAGGGCGGAGCGGCGGGCCTGGAGGTGGCGGGCGAGCCAGGCGATGCCCTCCACGTCGAGGTGGTTGGTGGGCTCGTCGAGGATGAGCAGGTCGGGGTCGTCGATGAGCAGCTTGGCCAGCGCGATGCGGCGCCGCTCGCCGCCGGAGAGCGGGCCGATGACGGTGTCCAGGCCCTGGTCGAAGCCCGGCATCTCCAGGCCGCCGAAGAGGCCGGTCAGCACGTCCCTGATCTTGGCGTTGCCCGCCCACTCGTGGTCGGCGAGGTCCCCGATCACCTCGTGCCGGACGGTCGCCGCCGGGTCGAGGGAGTCGTGCTGCGTGAGCATGCCCAGGCGCAGGCCGCCACTGTGGGTGACCCGGCCCGTGTCGGCCTCCTCCAGCTTGCCGAGCATCCGGATCAGGGTCGTCTTCCCGTCCCCGTTGCGGCCGACCACACCGATCCGGTCACCTTCCGATACGCCGAGGGAGACGCCGTCGAGCAGGGCCCGTGTGCCATAGACCTTCGTGACGTTCTCGACGTTGACCAGATTGACTGCCATTTCGCTCCTGCCAGGGGGTGACCGGTTGTCCAGCGTAGTCGGGGTGGCGGGGTGGGCCTCGCGCCGCGGGGTGCGGGGGTGCGTTGCCCGGTTCCGGTCGCGTCGTGGCTGGGCGCGCAGTTCCCCGCGCCCCTGGAGCGTGCGGCTTCGCCGCAGCTCCCCGGCGCACGCAGTGCGTCTTTCAGGGGCGCGGGGAACTGCGCGGCCGGCCCCCACCGGGCCCGCGGCCGCGACCCGTCACCCGGTGACGAGGGAGGCGCCCGGCGCGGGCGATGGCGCGACGCGCGCCGCGCGGCAGGTTCCGGAGGCGGTCAGCGCGGCGGCGATCCGGCGCGCGGCCGCCTCGTCCGCCGCCAGGTACGCGGTCGTCGGCCCGGAGCCGGAGACCAGCGCGGCCAGAGCGCCGGCCGCCGTGCCCGCGTCGAGGGTCGCCTTCAGGGACGGGAAGAGGGAGAGCGCGGCGGGCTGGAGGTCGTTGGTGACCGCCCGGGCCAGGTCCGGTACGGAGCCGGTGCGCAGCGCCGCCAGCAGCGCGGGCGCCGCCACGGGCTCGGGCGCGTCCGGGGTGAGCCGGTCGAACTCCCGGTACACCGCGGGCGTGGACAGACCGCCGTCCGCGACGGCGAAGACCCACCAGAACTCCCCGCCCACGGTGAGCGGTTCGAGCCGCTCGCCGCGCCCGGTGCCCAGCGCCGCCCCGCCCACCAGGCTGAACGGCACGTCGCTGCCCAACTCGGCGCAGATCTCGAGGAGTTCCTCGCGCGTCGCCCCGGTCCCCCACAGCGCGTCGCAGGCCACCAGCGCACCCGCCGCGTCCGCGGAACCACCGGCCATGCCGCCGGCCACCGGGATGTCCTTGGCGATGTGGATCCGGACCTTCGGGTCGTCGCCGAGTCCGTGCCGCCCGGCGAGGGCGATCGCCGCGCGCGCCGCCAGATTCGTCCGGTCGAGGGGGACCTGGTCGGATCCGGGGCCCGTGCAGGTGAGCGCGAAGGCCGGGGCGGGCGCCACCGTCACCTCGTCGTACAGGCCCACCGCGAGGAAGACGTTGGCCAGGTCGTGGAAGCCGTCGGGGCGGGCGCCGCCCACCGCGAGCTGCACGTTGACCTTGGCGGGGACGCGGACGGTCACCGATGATCCCGGCTTCACTGCTTCGCCTCCGCGATCCGCGCGAACTCCTCCACCGTCAGCGCCTCGCCGCGCGCCTGCGGCGACACCCCGGCCGCGACGAGCGCCGCCTCGGCCGCGGCGGCGGAGCCGGCCCAGCCGGCGAGGGCGGCGCGCAGAGTCTTGCGGCGCTGGGCGAACGCGGCGTCGACCACCGCGAAGACCTCGTCCTTGGACGCGGTCGTGGCGACCGGCTCCGCGCGCCGGACCAGGGCGACCAGGCCGCTGTCGACGTTGGGCGCGGGCCAGAACACGTTCCGCCCGATCCTGCCCGCGCGCTTGACCTCGGCGTACCAGTTGGCCTTGACGGACGGGACGCCGTAGACCCGCGAGCCGGGGCCGGCGGCGAGCCGGTCGGCGACCTCGGCCTGGACCATGACGAGGGTGCGCTCGATGGTCGGGAAGGCGTCGAGCATGTGCAGCAGGACCGGGACCGCGACGTTGTAGGGGAGGTTCGCGACGAGGGCGGTGGGCGCCGGGCCGGGTACTGCGGTCACCTGCATGGCGTCCATGTTGACCAGGTCGAAGGCGTCCTTCTTGGCCGGGAGGCGGGCCGCGATCGTGGCGGGCAGCGCGGCGGCGAGCGTGTCGTCGATCTCGACGGCGGTCACGTGCCGGGCCGCTTCGAGCAGCGCGAGGGTGAGCGAGCCGAGGCCCGGGCCGACCTCGACGACCACGTCGTCCGCGGTGACCTCGGCGGTGCGCACGATCCGGCGGACGGTGTTGGCGTCGATGACGAAGTTCTGGCCGCGCTGCTTGGTGGGCCGCACGCCGAGGGCGGCGGCCAGCTCGCGGATGTCGGCGGCGCCGAACAGGGGGCCTTGGGGATCAGGGGTGCTCACCGTTCAAGGGTACGGGGCGCGCCGGACGCCTGGTCACCCGTGCAGCCGGGGACCGCAGTGCGGCCAGGGGCTCGCGCCGCGCCGCACGTACAGCTTCTTCGCCCGGTACGTCTGCTCGGCGGCCGGGGCGTCCTGGGGCCGGCCCGAGCCGCCGAGGCTCTGCCAGGTCTGCGCGTCGAACTGGTAGAGGCCGCCGTAGGTGCCGGTCGCGTCGGTGGCGGCGGGGCGGCCGCCGGACTCGCAGGAGGCCAGTGCGGACCAGTTCAGGGAGTCGGCGCCGGCGACGGAGGCGGGCATCGGCCGGGTGCCGACACGGATGCGCTGGGTGCGCGGCTCGCGCACCGTCTCGGTCGTCAGGCGGCGCGGCCGCTGCCGGACGCCGTTGACGGTGCGCAGCGCGTACGTGACCCGCCGCATACCCGGCGCCCCGGTCTGGGTGACGACCTCGGTGCCCCGGAAGGCGGTGGGGTCCTCGACGCGTTCGGTCGCGTACGCGATGGGCTCCTCGCGGACCTCTTTCGAGCCGGTCACCCGCATGACCGTGATCGTCTGCCCGTCGCGCGGGAAGCTGTCGGCCGGCACGGAGGTGGTGTCCTGGCCGTGCAGGAAGATCCCGGCCTCGTCCATGGCCTCGCGCACGGTCGCCGCGTTCGTGCGCAGGGTGCGACGGCGGCCGTCGGCCATGACGGTGACGCTGCGTTCGGTGCGGACGTCGAGGTCGAGGCCGTGCCGGCCGATGCGGTGGGAGCGGGAGGTGGAGACGTAGGCACCCTCGGCCCGCACGCCGAGCTGGCGCAGCGCCCCGTCGACGGTGCGGGCGGTCGTCCACACCTGGCGGCGGTGGCCGTCGAGGGTGAGCCGCACGGGGCGGCCGTAGCGGACGGCGACCTCGTCGCCGCTGGCCAGCGCGGTGGTCCGGCCGGGCGCCACGAGGTCGTGGTCGCCGACGTCGACGCCCTCCTCGGTGAGGAGTTCGGTGACGTCGTCGGCGAAGGTGTGCAGGGTGCGTTCCTTGCCGTCGACGCTGAGGTGGATCGCCTTGTCGTCGGCGACGAACGCGGAGGTGCCGCCGGCGAGGAACGCCACGACCAGGGCCTGCGGGAGCAGCCGCCGCAGCGCCTCGGGCCGCTGCCCGGCCTTCTTGCGGCGGGCGGCCCGGCGGGCGGCGGCCCGGCCGGTCCCGGCCGCGGAGGCGGGAGGGCCGGCGACGGCCGGGCCGGGAGGCGGGAGCGTCTGGCGCGGCAGCCGGGGCTCGGCGGGGGCGGCGGCCCGCGCGTCCGCGGACGCGGGCCGGCAGGTGTCCGCCTCGTACGCGGGCCGGTACGGGTCGGCGTACGTGTCCTCGTACGTCTCGTACGGCGTATTGCTCACGACGACGCTCCAGGCGCTCCAGGGGTCCGCCCCCGGGCAGGGGGCGGAGCGGGCGAGCAGAACCTAGCGGAGCGCCGGTCACTCTCCCAAGCGACGCGACTACGCTGTGTCGTGACTCTGCCCGGAGCCGGGCGGGTCCGATCGTTATCGGTCAGTAACCGAAGGCGCGTGCCGTATTGGCGGAGACCGCGGTCGCGAGGGTGTCCTCGTCGACGCCCTTGACCGCCGCCATGGCGCGCAGCGTGACCGGAATGAGATACGGGGCATTGGGCCGACCGCGGTACGGGGCCGGGGTCAGGAAGGGCGCGTCGGTCTCCACGAGGACCAGATCGAGGGGGGCCACGGCGAGGGCGTCGCGCAGCGGCTGGGCGTTCTTGAACGTCATGTTGCCCGCGAAGGACATGAAGTAGCCGTGCTCCGCGCAGACTTGGGCCATGGCCGCGTCGCCGGAGTAGCAGTGGAAGACGGTCCGCTCGGGGGCGCCCTCCTCCTTCAGGACGCGTAGCACATCCTCGTGCGCGTCGCGGTCGTGGATGACCAGCGCCTTGCCGTGCCGCTTGGCGATCTCGATGTGGGCGCGGAAGGAGCGCTCCTGCGCGGCCTTGCCCTCGGGGCCGGTGCGGAAGTAGTCGAGGCCCGTCTCGCCGACACCCTTGACCTGCGCCAGCGCGGCGAGCCGGTCGATCTCGGCGAGCGCCTCGTCGAGCCCCGCGTCGCCGAGCGGCTGCCGGGCGCCCTGGCGCGACCAGTTGTCGGGGTCGCCGTGGACGATGCGCGGGGCTTCGTTCGGGTGCAGGGCGACGGTGGCGTGCACGCGCGTGTGGGCGGCGGCCACCTCGGCCGCCCAGCGCGAGCCGGCCAGGTCGCAGCCGACCTGCACGACGGTCGTCACGCCCACCGACGCCGCCTTGGCGAGGCCCTCCTCCACGGTGCCCGCCTGCATGTCCAGGTGGGTGTGCGAGTCGGCGACCTCCACCGCGAGGGGAGCGGGCAGCGGCGGCGGGGTGACGTCCTTGGAACGCTCGGGGCTCATGCCCCGATCCTACGAAGCCGTGCTCACGCCTCCTTCTTGTGGTGCGCGAAGGGGTGCAGCAGATCGGACAGGTGCCAGTGGTGGCGCTCCCCGTCGGGGACCGCGGCCAGGGGGGCGGGGGTGCCCACCGGTCCGGCGGCGGGCGGGGGGACGTGCTGCGGGCGCAGCACGTCGAGGACCGAGGAGACCCGCCCGGCCCGCATGATCCGCACGACGTGGCCGCCGCAGTTCACGCAGGTGGGCCGGGTCAGCGGCGAGGGCACGCAGGCGCCGTCCGCCACGTAGGTCACGAACTCCGCACCGTCACCGTCGACGTGGTGCTCTATCTCGTACGACTGCTCCCAGCCGTGTCCGCACCGCATGCAGGCGAACGCGTACGACTCGTGACCGACGGATATCGCCGTGCCGCGGTCCGGAGCAGGGGGCGTCTGCGCACCGGTGGCCGTCTTGGGGACTGCGAACTCGCTCATGTCCGGGCTCTCCTTGTCCGCTGGACAAGCGCTGCCCGCGGGCAGCGTGGGGACGGGTACGTCCCTTCGACCAGTGGACGTCTCCGCCGGGCCGAGCGCAAAAGACCTGTCGACTGTTGGAGCCGATTTGGCATTTCCCTGCCGAAATGGCCTGGCACCCGGTCTTCGCTTTGCTTTTCAGGCTAGTCCTTTACGCGTCTATGGGGTGGTTCGCTCCGCATTCTTTGCCGCGACCACGGCATCGAAGACCTCCCGCTTGGGCAGCCCCGCGTCCGCTGCGACGGCGGCGATCGCCTCCTTGCGCCGCTCCCCCGCCTCCTCGCGCACCCGCACCCTGCGTACCAGCTCCGCGGGGGTGAGATCGTCGCCCGACTTCTCGGGGGCACCCTCCACGACGACGGTGATCTCACCGCGGACCCCCTCGGCGGCCCAGGCGGCCAGCTCCGCCAGCGGCCCGCGCTTCACCTCCTCGTAGGTCTTGGTCAGCTCCCGGCACACGGCGGCCCGGCGCTGTGCCCCGAACGCCTCCACCATCGCGGCGAGGGTGTCGTCGAGCCGGTGCGGGGCCTCGAAGTAGACGAGGGTGCGGCGCTCGGCCGCGGCGTCCTTCAGGCGGCTCAGCCGCTCGCCCGCCTTGCGCGGCAGGAACCCCTCGAAGCAGAACCGGTCGACGGGCAGTCCGGAGAGCGCGAGGGCGGTCAGCACGGCGGAGGGGCCGGGTACGGCCGTGACCCGGATCGAGCGCTCGACGGCGGCGGCGACCAGCCGGTAGCCGGGGTCGGAGACGGACGGCATGCCCGCGTCGGTCACGAGCAGCACGCGCGCGCCGCCCGCGAGCGCCTCGACCAGCTCCGGCGTGCGCGCCGCCTCATTGCCCTCGAAGTAGGACACGACGCGCCCGCCGACACGTACGTCGAGCGCCTGGGCGAGCCGCTTCATGCGCCGGGTGTCCTCGGCGGCGACGACGTCGGCGCCGGCCAGCTCCTGGGCGAGCCGCGGCGGCGCGTCGGCGACGTCACCGATGGGCGTACCGGCGAGCACGAGCGTTCCGGCCGCGTGCGGGGCGGCGGACTGGGGGGAATCGGGGCTTCCTGTCACGGTGCCCATCCTCGCAGGGCCGCGCGGGGGCCGAGTCGGGGCGCACACGGGACGCGCGCAGCGCGGTTCCCTACGATGGCGCGGTGACCAGTACCGCGTCGTCGTCCCACCCGGCCCCGACCAGCGCCCCGCCCGGCCAGCCCCCCGTCGGGGAGCGGCAGCCCCCGGCGTGGCTGCGCGGGCTGCGCCGGTTCGGGTACCGGGCGCAGGGGAGCAGCGGTGACGTCCGCGCGCGCCTCGTGCCGCCGTATCCCGCGCCCTCCTCCCGGCTGTGGGCGGCGTTCGGCCTGAGCCGGTTCACGGCGGCCCGCGCCGGGCGCCTGCTCGGCTGGGCCGGGCCGCTGCTCGTCACCCTCGTCGCCGGTGTGCTGCGGTTCTGGCACCTCGGCAGCCCCAAGGCGGTGATATTCGACGAGACGTACTACGCCAAGGACGCGTGGGCGCTCATCCACCGCGGGTACGAGGTGAACTGGGCGAAAAACGCCAACGACCTGATCCTGGAGAAGAACGGCCACGTCGGAATCCCGGCGGACGCCTCGTACGTCGTGCATCCGCCGGTCGGCAAGTACGTCATCGGGATCGGCGAGTGGCTGTTCGGGTTCGACCCCTTCGGCTGGCGGTTCATGACGGCGGTCCTCGGGACGCTCTGCGTGCTGATGGTGTGCCGGATCGGGCGGCGGCTGTTCCGCTCGACGTTCCTGGGGTGCCTGGCCGGGGCGCTGCTCATGGTGGACGGCCTGGCGTTCGTGATGAGCCGCACCGCGCTGCTCGACTCGATCCTGGTCTTCTTCGTGGTGGCGGCGTTCGGCTGCCTGCTCGTGGACCGGGACCGGGCCCGCGAACGGCTCGCGGCGGCGCTCCCGGTGGACGGGCACGGCCTGGTCCGCCCGGACGCGCACGTCGCCGAGACCCTGCGCCTGGGGTGGCGCCCCTGGCGGCTCCTGGCGGGCCTGTGCCTGGGCCTGGCCGCGGGCACGAAGTGGAACGGCTTCATCTACCTGGCCGCCTTCGCGCTGATGTCGGTCCTGTGGGATGTCGGCTCGCGCCGGGTCGCCGGGGCGCGCCGCCCGTACCTGGCGGTGCTGAAGCGGGACGTCCTGCCCGCGTTCGTCTCGACGGTGCCGGTCGCGCTCGCCACGTACGTCCTGTCGTGGCTGGGCTGGATCCTCTCCCCCGCCGACGGCAGCGGCGGCTACTTCCGCAACTGGGCGGCGACCGCGGGCAAGGGCAGCCACCACCGCTGGCTGCCGGACTGGGTGCGCAGCCTGTGGCACTACGAGCACGAGGTCTGGGAGTTCAACACCCACCTCAGCTCGCCGCACACCTACCAGTCCAACCCGTGGAGCTGGATGGTCGACGGCCGCCCGGTCTCGTACTTCTACGAGTCCCCCGCGGCGGGCCGGCAGGGCTGCCCGGCGGACGCGGCCGACAAGTGCGCCCGCGAGGTGCTGGCGCTCGGCACCCCGCTGCTGTGGTGGGCGGCCTGCTTCGCGCTCCTGTTCGTCCTGTGGCGCTGGTTCTTCCGCCGCGACTGGCGGGCGGGCGCGATCGTCTGCGGCGTCGTGGCGGGCTACGCGCCCTGGTTCCAGTACCAGGAGCGGACGATCTTCTACTTCTACGCGGTCGTCTTCGCGCCGTTCCTCTGCCTGGCCCTGGCGATGACACTCGGCGCGGTCATCGGCCGCCCCGGTGCGGGTGAACGCCGCCGGGTGGCCGGGGCGGCGGCGGCCGGGGTGCTCGTGCTGCTGATCGCCTGGAACTTCATCTACTTCTGGCCGATCTACACGGGCACGGCGATCCCGATGGACTCGTGGCGGTCGCGGATGTGGCTGGATACCTGGGTCTGAGCCGGTTTCGGACGGAATCGTGATCACTCTTCGGACACCTTCGGACACCATCTGGAAAACACCGCGCCCGACAGGCTCCTGACATGCCTACAGTCCCTTCCGACAACCTGGGGAGGGGCGCGCATGCGCAAGGGGGCCAAGGTCGCCATCGTCGGCGGGGTGTTCACCGTGATGGTGGGCGGCGCCGGGTACGGGGCGTACAACATCGTGACGGCGGTGGCGGGGGACGGTGGTTCGTCGTCGGCGGGCGCGCCGGCCGCGCGCCGCAGCGGGCCGCCGAGCGGCGCGGAGGTCGAGGAGACGTCGGCGAAGTTCCTGGCGGCGTGGGCGAAGAACGACGCGGACGGCGCGGCGGCGTACACGAACTACGCCGGGAGCGCCGCTCCCGCGCTGCGCGGCTGGCACGACGACGCGCACATCACGCACACCGTCCTGACGGCGGGCACCCCGGCCGGGGCGAAGGTCCCCTTCACGGTGAAGGCGACGGTGTCGTTCGAGGGCAAGAAGCGGACGCTGGCCTACGGTTCGTCGCTGACGGTCGTGCGCGGGGAGACCACCGGCAGGGCGCTGGTGCGCTGGCGGCCGTCCGTGCTCCACCCGGACCTGCGCGAGGGCGACACGCTCGTCACCGGCGAGGCCGCGGCGCCGCCCATCGAGGCCGTCGACCGCGGTGGCGCGGTGCTGACCAAGGAGAAGTACCCCTCGCTCGGGCCCGTCCTGGAGACGCTGCGCGCCAAGTACGGCAAGGACGCGGGCGGTTCGCCGGGCGTCGAGACGTTCATACGGCGCGCGGGCGGCGCGGAGAGCGGCGCGAAGACGCTGCTCACCCTCGCCAAGGGCAGGCCGGGCACGCTGCACACGACGATCAGCGCGAGCGCGCAGGCGGCGGCCGAGCAGACGGTGACCAAGTTCCCCAAGTCGGCGGTGGTGGCGGTCAAGCCGTCCACCGGCGAGGTCCTCGCGGTCGCCAACCACGGGTACGGCCAGTTCAACGCCGCCTTCGAGGGACGGCTCGCCCCCGGCTCCACGATGAAGATCATCACGGCGGCGGCGCTGATCGACAACGGTGTCACCTCGATGACCGGACCGGCGCCGTGCCCGGACACGGCGCCCGCGCTCAGCCAGACCTTCCACAACCTGACGGGCATGGCGCCCGACGAGGGCGCGACGCTCTCCTCCAGCTTCCAGCGCTCCTGCAACACCGCCTTCGTCAAGCTCTCCGACGACCTGGGTGCGCAGAAGTTCGCGGCGGAGGCCCAGAACCGGTTCGGGCTCGGCAAGGACTGGCAGACCGGGATCGTCTCGTACGACGGTTCGGTGCCCGTCAACGGGAACTCGGACGACCCGGCGGGGATGATCGGCCAGGGCAAGGTGCTGATGAACCCGCTGAACATGGCCTCGGTGACGGCGACCGCGATCACCGGCAGCTTCCGGCAGCCCGTCCTGGTCTCCCCGGAGCTGGGCGACCGGCGCCTCGCCACCGCGCAGGGGCTGCCCGCCTCGACCGTGGTCCAGCTCAAGCAGATGATGCGGCTGACCGCGACCTCGGCCATCGGCACGGCCACGCACGCGATGGCCGGGCTCGGCGGTGACATCGGGGCGAAGACGGGCTCCGCGGAGGTCGGCGGGCAGACCGTCTCCAACTCCTGGTTCACGGCGTACCGCGGCGACACCGCCGCCGCGGCCATGGTGGAGGGCGGCGGCCATGGCGGCGACGCGGCCGGACCGATCGTGGCGTCCGTGCTGCGCGCGGGATCGTAGGCGAAACCGGGGCCCCGCGTACGGCGTTCTGTCCTACGACGTAAGCGACGTGGGGCGACCCCGTAATCTGAGCCACCCGCAGAACCACCGGAGGACGACGTTGGGCACCAGAGGCAAGCGCAGGGACGCGCCCGCGCGCCGGAACACCAGCACGCTGGTGATCGGGGCGGCCGCGGCCGTCGCCGTGGTCGGGGCCGGTGTCGGGGCGTACGTCCTGATGGACGGCGGCGCGGCCTCCTCCGCGACGGTGGACGGCAAGCCCGCGGTCCCCTCGGGTCCGCCGAGCGCCGCCGAGGTCAAGGCGGTGGCCACCGGCTTCCTCACCGCCTGGCAGTCCGGCGACGTGGCGAAGGCGGCCGCGGCCACGGACGACGCGGGCGCCGCGCGGGCCGCGCTCACCGGCCTGACCAAGGACGCCCACCTCTCCGAGGTGAAGCTCGCGCCGGGGACCCGGACGGGCGCCAAGGTCCCCTTCCACGTCACGGCGATGGTCTCGTACGCGAAGAAGGCGGGCGGCCCCGGCGTCAGCAAGCCCTACGCCTACGACTCCTCGCTCACGGCCGTGCGCCGCAAGAGCGACGGCAAGGTCCTCGTCGGCTGGGAGCCGGCCGTCGTGCACCCGGAGCTGAAGGACGGCGACCGGCTGGTCACCGGGGAGGCCGGCGATCCGCCGGTCACGGCGGTGGACCGGGCGGGCGGGGAGCTGACGGCCAAGAAGTACCCCTCGCTCGGCACCGTCCTGGACGGACTGCGCGAGAAGTACGGCAAGAAGGCGGGCGGCACCGCCGGCGTCGAACTGCGCGTCGTGCGCAAGGCCCCGGCCAAGGGTGCCGAGAAGAACGCGCTGCCCGACAAGACCCTGGTCACCCTCTCCGAGGGCACCCCGGGCACGGTGCACACCACGATCAGCCCGTCGGTGCAGGCCGCCGCCGAGAAGCAGGTCGCCTCCCGCGAGCGGGCCTCGGTCGTCGTGCTGCGCCCCTCGACCGGTGAGATCCTCGGCGTGGCCAACTCCAGCCCCGGCTTCAACACGGCGTTCCAGGGCTCGCTGGCGCCCGGCTCCACGATGAAGGTCATCACCTCCTCGCTGCTCCTGGAGAAGGGGCTGGCCGGCGTCGACAAGAAGCACCCGTGCCCGAAGTACTTCACGTACGGGCACTGGAAGTTCCAGAACGACGACAAGTTCGAGATCAAGGACGGCACGTTCAAGGCGAGCTTCGCGCGCTCCTGCAACACGGCCTTCATCAGCCAGGCCCCGAAGCTGGAGGACGACTCGCTGACCAAGCAGGCGCAGCAGGTCTTCGGGCTCGGTCTGGACAACTGGGCGATCGGGGTGCCGAGTTTCGACGGCGCGGTGCCGGTGCAGTCGCAGGCGCAGATGGCGGCGTCGCTGATCGGGCAGGGCGGGGTGCGGATGAACCCGCTGAACATGGCGTCGGTCGCCGCGACCGTGAAGTCCGGCACCTTCCACCAGCCCTACCTGGTCTCGCCCGACGTCGACCACCGCACCCTCGCGACGGCCGCGCGGCGCCTGTCGGCCGGGACTCTGGCGGGTCTGCGGGAGCTGATGCACTACACGGCGGTCGCGGGCACGGCCGTCGAGCCGATGTCCGGGCTCGGCTCCGACATGGGCGCGAAGACCGGTTCGGCCGAGGTCGACGGGCAGAAGGAGCCCAACGGCTGGTTCACGGCCTGGCGCGGGGATCTCGCGTCGGCGGCGGTGGTGCAACAAGGGGGCCATGGCGGGGATTCGGCGGGGCCGGTCGTGCGGGCGATGCTGCTGAACGGGGGGTGACCCCGGCCCGGGTCACCCCGGCACCCCTTCGACTGCCCCGCCGTCGTGGCTGGTCGCGCAGTTCCCCGCGCCCCTGAGATGCGCACTGCGTGCGCCATCTCATCGGGCCCATGGGGCTGCGGCGAAGCCGCATGCTCCAGGGGCGCGGGGAACTGCGCGAGAAGCCCCACCGGGCCGCAGCCGAAAACGGGGGCGCACGCAGTGCGTCTTTTAGGGGCGCGGGGAACTGCGCGACCCGCCCCCACCGACCCGCAGCCGAGAACGACACGAGGACCCGGTTGGAGCGGACGCTCAGGGCGCCGCGTTCTTGAAGCCGGAGGCCACCGCCGTGATCCCGCCGTCCACCGGAAGAACCGCACCTGTCACCCACGCCGCATCCGCGGACGCGAGAAACGCCACCGCCGCCGCGATGTCCTCGGGCTCCCCGACCCGGCCGAGTGGGTAGAGGCCCGCCAGGACGTCCGGGTCGCGGCCCTGGCCCGTCCAGGCGGGGGTCCGCACCGTGCCGGGGGCGACGAGGTTGACGCGGACGCCGCGCGGACCGGCGTGACCGGCGAGGGTCCGGGTCAGGGAGATCAGGCCCGCCTTGGCGGCGCTGTAAGCGTGGCAGCCGAAGTCCTGGAGGCCGTTGACGGAGCCGATGCTGACGATCGCGCCGCGCCCGGAGGCGGCGAGGTGCGGCAGGGCCGCCTTGCAGCAGCGGTAGGCGCCGGTGAGGGAGAGGTCCAGGTCGCGGGCCCACGCGTCGTCGTCCTCGTCCTCGAAGAGCGGGGCGTCGGAGTGGCAGGCGTAGGCGTTGTTGACGAGGACGTCGAGGCGGCCGAAGGCGTCGACGGCGCCCGCGACGGCGGCCCGCACCGAGCCGGCGTCGCCGACATCGCAGGGGTGCGCGAGGGCGGCGCCGCCCCCCTCGCGGATCTGTGCCGCCGTCTTCTCCGCGCCGGCCAGGTCGATGTCGGTGACCAGCACCTGCCCGCCCTCGGCGGCGAGCCGGTGGGCGACGGCGGCGCCGATGCCGCGTCCCGCGCCGGTGACCAGTGCCGCGTACCCCTCGAAACGTGTCATGGCCCCGACGCTACTCCGGCGGCGCCGCCCGGGTCAGCCCCGCGGGTTCAGCGGGCCGCGGCCGCCTCGCGCACGGCCCCGACCAGCGCCTGGGCGCGCGGGTCCGCGGTGACGCCCTTGCCCATCCCGTTGGTGACGTAGCCGAACGCGATGCCCGTCTGCGGGTCCGCGAAGCCGAGGGCGCCGCCGCGGCCGGGGTGGCCGAAGGAGTGCGGGGTCAGGAGCGGCGAGGCGACGCCGTGCAGCATGTAGCCGAGGCCGAAGCGGGAGGGGACGGCGAGGACGCGGTCGGGGCCCGCCGAGGCCTCCGTGCGGGCGAGCCGGACGGTCTCCGGGCTGAACAGCCGGGCGCCGCCGTCCACGTCGCCGATCAGGGCGGCGTAGAAGCGGGCCAGGCCGTCCGCGGTGCCGATGCCGTTGGAGCCGGGGAGTTCGGCGGCGCGGTAGCCCGGATCGTTCTCGTCCGGCGCCGGGGCCACCGAGTCGAAGGCGCGCCGGGTCAGCGACGCGGGGTTCGTGTACGCCTCGCGCAGGGCCGCCTTGGGGCGCGAGCGCGGGGCGCCGGGGACGGCGGGGGCCGTGACGGGTCCGACGCGGCCGGCCCGCTGGGCCCGGTCGGCGGGCAGCCCGATCCACACGTCGGCGCGGGCCGGCCCGGCGATCTCCTCGGCGACGAAGGTGCCGAGGGAGCGGCCGGTGACCCGGCGCACGAGTTCGCCGGTGAGCCAGCTGTAGGTCTGGGCGTGGTAGCCGTGGTCCGTGCCGGGCGCCCAGAACGGGGCCTGCGCGGCGACGGCGGCGGCGCCGCGCTCCGGGTCGGCGGCCTCGGCCGGGGTCAGCGGCCGGTCCAGGGCCGGGACACCGGCGCGGTGCGCGAGGACGTGCCGCACAAGCGCCGTCTCCTTGCCGTGGGCCTTGAACTCGGGCCAGTACGTGCCCACGGGCGCGTCCGGGTCGAGTGCGCCGCGCTGGTGCAGCAGGAGCAGGGCGGCGGCGGAGACCCCCTTCGTGGCGGAGCGCAGGATCTGCCCGGTCCCGGGTGTCCAGGGCGCCTGCCCGTCGACGTCGCGCGTCCCCGCGTACAGGTCGACGACCTTGTGTCCGTCCCGGTAGACGACGACGCCCGCGCCGCGTTCGCCGCGCTCCGCGAAGTTGCGGGCGAAGGCCGCGCCGACGCCTTCGAATCCAGGGGCGAGGGTGCCGTTCACTGCTGTGTCCACGGTCGGTGCAACAGCCATCGATGCGGGTTGATTCCGCTCAGGCCGGGCTCGCCCCGCGTGCGACGGAGGCCGGGTCGAAGCCGAAGGGCAGCTCCAGGCGGTGGGCCCGCATCAGCTCCTCGTCCCCGAGGAGGTCGCCGGTGGCGCCGTCCGCGACGATCGTGCCCTCGCTGAGGATCACCGCGCGCGGGCACAGCTCCATGGCGTAGGGCAGATCGTGCGTGACCATCAGGACGGTGACGTCCAACGAGCGCAGGATGTCGGCGAGTTCGCGGCGCGAGGCGGGGTCGAGGTTGGAGGACGGCTCGTCCAGGACGAGGATCTCGGGCTCCATCGCGAGGACCGTGGCGACCGCGACGCGGCGGCGCTGGCCGAAGGAGAGGTGGTGCGGAGGCCGGTCGGCGTACTGCGCCATGCCGACCGAGGCGAGCGCCGCGTGGACCCGCGCCTCCAGCTCGGGGCCCTTCAGGCCGGCCGCGGCCGGGCCGAACGCCACGTCCTCGCGGACCGTCGGCATGAACAGCTGGTCGTCCGGGTCCTGGAAGACGATGCCGACCTTGCGGCGGACCTCCGCCATGTTCCGCTTGTCGACGGGCAGGCCGGCGACGGTGACGGTGCCCGCGCCGCCGGTCAGGATGCCGTTCAGGTGCAGGACGAGGGTGGTCTTGCCCGCGCCGTTCGGGCCGAGCAGTGCGACCCGCTCGCCCTTGCCGATCGTCAGGTCGACGCCGAAGAGGGCCTGGTGTCCGTCGGGGTAGGCGAAGGCGAGCCCGGAGACGTTCAAAGATGCAGTCACAGCGTCCATCCCAGCAGACACACCACGAGGGCCGCACCCGGCAGGGCCAGCGCGGAGACCCACTGGGTGCGGGCCGCCGTGACCTGGTCGATCACCGGCATCGATCCGGCGTACCCGCGGCTGACCATCGCCAGGTGCACGCGCTCGCCGCGCTCGTAGGAGCGGATGAACAGCGCGCCGGCCGATTTGGCGAGGACGCCCCAGTGGCGCACGCCGCTCGCCGCGAAGCCGCGCGACTCCCGGGCGATCTTCATGCGCCGCATCTCGTCCGTGATGACGTCACCGTAGCGGATCATGAAGGAGGCGATCTGGACGAGCAGCGGCGGCAGCTTCAGCCGCTGCAGGCCGAGGAGGAGTTCGCGCAGTTCGGTGGTGGAGGCCAGCAGCACCGAGGCGGCGACCCCGAGCGTGCCCTTGGCCAGCACGTTCCACGCGCCCCACAGGCCGCTCTCGCTCAGCGACAGGCCCAGCACCTGCACCCGTTCCCCCTCGGCGACGAACGGCATGAGGACCGCGAAGGCGACGAAGGGGACCTCGATGAGCAGCCGCTTGAGCAGGTATCCCGCCGGGACGCGGGCCGCGGCGGCGACGGCCGCCAGCAGCAGCGCGTACAGCGCGAACGCCCACATCGCCTCGCGCGGCGTGGAGACGACGACCACGACGAAGCAGAAGACGGCGGCGAGTTTGGTGTGCGGGGGCAGCGCGTGCACGGGCGAGTGCCCGTGGCGGTAGAGGCGGTGGGCGTGGCCGGCGCCCATGTCAGACCCTCTCGTCCGCGGGGAGCTCGGTGGCGGCCGCCTCGCTCGTCCGGCGCCTGCGCAGCGCCCAGAAGATCCCGGACCCGGCGACGACGGTCACCCCGACGCCGATGATCCCGGCGAGGCCGCCGGAGAGCCGGGCGTCGGTGACGTCCTTGACGCCGTAGTCGGCGAGCGGCGAGTCGGCGGAGGCGTGCTCCTCGGTCTTGCTGTCGATGCCCTGGTCGTGGGCGACCTTCTCCAGGCCGTCGGGGCTGGCCGAGGCGTAGAAGGAGACGAACCCGGCGAGCACGAGGGAGGTGACCAGGCCGGTGATCCAGATCTTTCGGTGCGAGCGGGCGGCCACGGGGGCGGGCGCCGCGGCCGGGGCGTCGACGAGTTCGCCGCCGACCTTGAGCTTGAGCGGCCGCGTCAGGCCGCGGGCGCCGTACACGAGGTCCGGGCGCACGGCGACGACGGCGCCGACGGTGAGGGCGGTGATCGCGGCCTCGCCGACGCCGATGAGGACGTGCACGCCGATCATCGCGGTGGCGACCTTGCCGATGGAGACGTCGGTCGTCCCCCCGACGGCGTAGATGAGGGTGAAGACGACGGCGGCGGCCGGGACGGAGAGCACGGCGGCGACGAAGGAGGCGACGGTGATCGAGCGGCGCTTGCGGGGCAGCACCTTCACCAGGCCGCGGAAGACGAGGTAGGCGACGACCGTGGTGGTGATCGCCATGTCGGTGATGTTCACGCCGAGCGCGGTGAGGCCGCCGTCGGCGAAGAGCACGCCCTGCATCAGGAGCACCACGGACACGCACAGGACCCCCGTGTAGGGGCCCACCAATATCGCGGCCAGCGCGCCGCCGAGGAGGTGGCCGCTGGTGCCCGCCGCGACGGGGAAGTTGAGCATCTGCACGGCGAAGATGAACGCCGCGACCAGTCCGGCGAGGGGCGCGGTGCGCTCGTCGAGTTCGCGGCGGGCGCCGCGCAGGCTGACGGCGACGGCGCCCGCGGCGACGACACCGGCGGCCGCGGAGACCGGGGCGTTGATGAATCCGTCGGGTACATGCATGGCGGGGACTCCGGCGCTCGGGCAGCTGGGTAACCGTTCGATGATAGTGCCTTGTTGCAAACCCCTCGCAAGAGCGTCTCGTCTTCAGGTGCGCACCCGCGCATCCCTGGCCCGAATACCCGGACATATGGGACATTGGTTGGCATGACCGCCGTCGAGCAGTACGTGGAGCAGTACACCCGGGCGCATGTCGTCACCGACTCCCCGGACGCGACCCGTGCCGTGCCGGTCGTGCTGCGCTACGACGGCCGCATCCGCGTCTCCCTGCCGGGCCTCGGCGAGTGGGGCTTCCCGCGCGACCTTCTGGAGAGCGGTCTGCGGGCGCCGGTCAGCGGCGACGCCATCCGGATCTGGCCGTGCGGGCGGGTGCAGGCGGTCATCGAGTTCCACGCGCACGGCCCCGGACAGCCGAACGGGGTGACGGTCGTGCAGTTCGACGTGAAAGCGCTGATCCGCTTCCTGCGTCGTACGTACACGGCCGTCACCCCGGCGACGGTCACGCACTGACCATCCGGTCAGGCGGAGACGAGGTTCTTGTCCTCCTCGGGACGGCCCGCGGCCTCGGCCGCGTTCAGGCCCTCGCCCTCGACGTCCACGTTGGGCAGCAGGCGGTCCAGCCACTTCGGCAGCCACCAGGCCCGCTTGCCGAGCAGCGCGAGCACGGCCGGCACGATCGCCATGCGGACCACGAACGCGTCGAAGAAGACGGCGATCGCCAGGCCGAAGCCGATCATCTTCACCATCTGCTCCGAGGAGCCGATGAAGCCCGAGAAGACCGCGATCATGATGACCGCCGCCGCCGTGACCACCCGGGCCCCGTGCTTGAAGCCGGTGACGACGGCCTGCGCGGGCCGCTCCCCGTGGACGTACGCCTCGCGCATGCGGGTCACGAGGAAGACCTCGTAGTCCATCGCCAGGCCGAAGACCACGCCCACCATGAAGATCGGCATCATCGACATGACCGGGCCCGTCTGCTCCACCCCGAAGAGCGAGCCGAGCCAGCCCCACTGGAAGACGGCGACGACGGCGCCGAGCGCGGCGAGCACCGAGAGCAGGAAGCCGAGGGCCGCCTTGAGCGGGACCAGGACCGAGCGGAAGACGACCATCAGGAGCAGGAACGCCAGGCCGACGACGAGCGCCAGGTAGGGCACGAGCGCGTCGTTGAGCTTCTGCGAGACGTCGATGTTCATGGCCGTGGAGCCGGTGACCGAGAGTTCGGCGCCGGTGTCGGCCTTGATGTCCTGGCCCGCGTCGCGGATCGCGTGGACGACGTCCTCGGTCTCGACGGAAGACGGCTTGTACTTCGAGACGACGCTGACGATCGCGGTGTCGCCGGCCTTGTTGAAGGTCGCCGGGGCGACGGCCGCGACGCCGTCCGTCTTCTTGATCGTGGCGACGACCCGGTCGACGGCGGCCTTCGGGTCGTCGGCGCCCTTGGCGTCGACGACCGTCATGAGCGGCCCGTTGAAGCCGGGGCCGAAGCCCTCGGAGAGCAGGTCGTAGGCCTTGCGCTGGGTGGTGTCGGTGGGCTGGACGCCGTCGTCGGGCAGGCCGAGTTCGAGGGAGGCGACCGGGACGGCCATGGCGCCGAGGCCGATGACGCCCGCGACGAGGACCAGGACCGGGCGGCGCAGCACGAAGCGGGCCCAGCGGGTGCCCGTGTTGGCCTTGGGCTCGGCCTGCTGCGTGGAGTCGAGCGCCTTGCGGGCCTTGCGGCCGTGGACGCGCTTGCCCGCGTAGCCGAGCAGGGCGGGTATCAGGGTGAGCGCGATGAGGACGGCGATGGCGACCGTGCCCGCCGCGGCGATGCCCATCTTCGTCAGCATCGGGATGTTGACGACGGCGAGGCCGACCAGCGCGATGACGACGGTCAGGCCGGCGAAGACGACGGCCGAGCCCGCGGTGCCGACGGCCCGTCCGGCCGCCTCCTCGCGTTCACGGCCCAGAGCCAGTTCGGCGCGGTAGCGGGAGACGATGAACAGGGCGTAGTCGATGCCGACCGCGAGGCCGATCATCATCGCCAGCGTGGAGGTGGTGGTGCCGAGGTCCAGCGCGTTGGCGAGCGCCGTGATCGACGAGACGCCGATGCCGACCCCGATCAGCGCGGTGAGCAGCGGCAGCCCGGCCGCGAGCAGCGAGCCGAAGGTGATGACGAGGACCACGGCGGCGATGGCGATGCCGATGACCTCGGTGGCGCCGGTCTCCGGCATGGCCTGGAGCGCGTCCCCGCCGACCTCGACGGTCAGGCCGGTCTTCTTCGCCTCGTCGATGACCTTCTGCAGCCCGTCCCGGTCGTCGTCGCTCAGCTCCATCGAGGAGACCTTGTACGTGGCCGAGGTGTAGGCGATCGTGCCGTCCTTGCTGACCGTCTTGGCCGCGAACGGGTCGGCGACCGAGGCCACCTGCGTGGAGCTGGACTTCAGGGCGGCGACGGTGTCCTGGACGTCCGCCTTGTTCGCGGCGCCGGTGAGCTTCTCGTGGGCCGGGGCCTTGAAGACGACGCGGGCGGTGGCCCCGTCGGCGGCCGAGCCGGGGAAGCGGGCGTCCAGCAGGTCGAAGGCCTTCTGGGCCTCGGTGCCGGGGATGGAGAAGGAGCTGGAGGCGGCGGTCGGCGCGGAGGCGGCGCCCACGCCCGCGAGCGTGAGCAGCGCCACCCATATCAGGGCGACGAAATGGCGCCTGCGGAAGGCGAGCTTGCCGAGTTTGTAGAGGAACGTGGCCACGAGGGCGTACTCCGGTCAGGTCAGGGGGCAGGGCGGATCAGCCCGACGACGTGAGCGGTCGCGTCAGGTGCGGGGAGATACGGGTCGGTCGGATCGGTCAGGCGCTGAGGGCGGGGAGGACCACGGCGTCGATGTACGAGGTCAGATAGGCCTGGGTGGGTGGCTTCTCGTCGATGAGCGTGCGGGTGGCGAACGCCCCGATCAGCATCTGGAGCACATAGTGGAGCGCCGGGTTGCCGGCCCGGATCTCACCGCGCGCCACGGCTCTCTCCAGGAGCCGGTCGAGCCCCGACAGCTCGGGCGCGACGATCCACTCGCGGAAGGCCGCCAGCAGATCGGGGTTGGCGTGCACGGCGACCATCAGGCCGCGCATCAGCGCGCTGTTCTGCTCCATGTGACAGTCGTCCTCACGGACGGCCATCGCGTGCAGGTCACCGCGGAGCGAGCCGGTGTCGATCTCGGCGAACCGCGGCTTCTGGTGCCGCAGCGCCTTCACGACCAGCTCGGCCTTGCCGCCCCACTGCCGGTAGAGCGTCGCCTTGCTGGCCCGGGTGCGGGCGGCCACGGCGTCCATCGTCAGGGCGTCGTACCCCACCTCGCGGAGCAGGTCGAGCACGGCCGCGTACAGCTCGGCCTCGCGCTCGGGGGTGATCCGGCTGCGGCGCGCCGTTGCTTCCGCGACCATGATCGTCACCTCTCGTCCGCTCTCGTACGCCCTGACCTTACCCCCGGAGCTAACGAAACGAAACCGTTTCGTACGTGTGATGGGCCACACCCGTGCGCGGCGCCCGGTTGCCGGAGGTCCGCACGCGGAAAAGCATGGGGTGGTGACAGAAGATGCAGCCGAGGCGTACCTGAGGTTCCCGCACCTGAGCGGCGAGCGCCTGTGCTTCGTCGTCGAGGACGACCTGTGGGTCGCGCCCGTCGACGGCTCGGAGCGGGCCTGGCGGATCACCGTCGACCGCACCAAGGTCAGCCATCCGCGGTTCTCCCCCGACGGCACCCACATCGCGTACACGACCTGGCGCAGCCTCGATCCGGAGATCTGCCTGGCGCCGGTCGACGGCGGCTCCGCGCGCCGCCTCACCTACTGGGGCAGCGTCGACACCCAGGTGCGCGGCTGGACCCCGGACGGCGACATCCTCGCGGTCGCCTCGCACGGCGAGCCGTTCTCCTACTTCACCTTCGCCTACAGCGTGCCGACCGACGGCTCCCCCGGCGGCAAGCTCCCCTGGGGCCCGGTCTCCGACATCCAGGTCGCCGACATCGACGGCGAGCGCCGGACCCTGCTGCTGACCGGCACGCCCCCGCACGAGCCGGCCGCCTGGAAGCGCTACCGGGGCGGCGCCCAGGGCCGGCTGTGGGTGCACGGGCGGCGCATCCTCGCCGACCTGGACGGCCACCTCGACGACCCGATGTTCGTGGACGGCCGGATCGCCTTCCTCTCCGACCACGAGGGCATCGGCAACGTCTACTCGTGCCTGCCCGACGGCTCCGACCTGACCCGGCACACCGACCACGCCGAGTTCTACGCCCGGCACGCCTCCTCGGACGGCGAGCGGATCGTCTACCAGTGCGCGGGCGAGCTGTGGCTGCTGGACTCCCTGCGCCCGGACTCCCGGCCGCACCGGCTGCGCGTGCGCCTCGGCGGCCCACGCGCCGGGCGCCGCCCCTACCAGGTCCCGGCCGCCCACCACGTCGACGCCCTCTCCGTCGACGACACCGGCCGGGCCAGCGCGGTCGTCGTGCGCGGCAGCCTGTACTGGCTGACCCACCGCGACGGACCGGCCCGCACCATCACCGACACCCCGGGCGTGCGGGTGCGGCTGCCCGAGATGCTCGGCAGCGGCGGCCAGGTCGCCTACGTCACCGACGCGCGGGGCGAGGACGGCGTCGAGATCGCCTACCTGCCGCGCGCCGCGGGCGACCGCCCCCCGCTGCGGCTCGACTGCGGCGACCTGGGCCGCGTCCAGGAACTGGTCAGCGACCCGGACGGCGGCCGCCTGGCCGTCGCCTCGAACGACGGCCGGCTGCTGCTCGTCACCGTGCCCGAGGAGGCGGACGCCGCCGCGGGCGCCGAGGGGACGCAGGAGACCGGGGTCGAGGTCACCGAGCTGATCCGGTCCACGAACGGCCCCGTCCGCGACCTCGCCTTCTCCCCCGACGGGGCCTGGCTGACCTGGTCGCACCCGGGCATCGGCCGCTCCCTGCGGCAGATCAAGATGGCCCGCATCAAGGACCGCACCATCGTCGACGTCACCAACGGCCGCTTCGAGGACGAGAACCCGGTCTTCACCCGCGACGGCCGCTATCTGGCGTTCCTGTCCTGGCGCGGCTTCGACCCGGTCTACGACGTGCACACCGGCGACCTGTCCTTCCCGCTGGGCTGCCGCCCCTACCTCGTCCCGCTGTCGTCGGCGACGGCCTCGCCCTTCGCGCTCTCCCCCGACGGGCGCACCGCCGCGGGCGGTCTCGACCCCGGCGAGGAGAGCGGCTCGGGCCTGACCCAGGCCGCGCCGACCGTGGAGATCGAGGGCCTCGCCAGCCGCGTGGTCCCCTTCCCCGTCTCCGCCTCCAAGTACTCGGGGCTGCACCCCGTCGCGGGCGGCGGCCTGGTCTGGCTGCGCTGGCCGATCTCGGGCGCGCTCGGCGAGACGTTCGCCAACCCCGCCGACACCTCCTCGCAGCCCACCCTCGAACACTTCTCCCTCGCCAAGTGCAAGAAGACCCAGCTCGTCGACCACATGGACTGGTTCGCGGTCAGCGGCGACGGCAGCCGGCTCGTGGTCGGCGACGAGGGCGAGCTGCGCGCCGTGCCCGCCACCGAGGCCGGGGACAACGACTCCACCGTCTGGATCGACCTGCGCCGCATCCTGCACGAGGCGGACCCGGCCGCCGAGTGGCGCGGCGCCTTCGAAGAGGCGGGCCGGATCATCCGCGCCTACTTCTGGGAACCCGACATGTGCGGCATCGACTGGACCGCGGTGCTCGACCAGTACCGGCCGCTGGTCGAACGGGTCGCCTCCCCCGACGAGTTCGCGGACCTGCTCCGCGAGGTCCTCGGCGAGCTGGGCACCTCGCACGCCTACGTCTCCGCGGCCCGCCGCAACGAGGGCCCGGCCCACTACCAGCGCGCCCAGGGCCTGCTCGGCGCCAACCTCGTCTGCCGGGACGGGCAGTGGACGCTCTGCCGGATCCTGCCCGGCGAGTCCTCCGACTCCAAGGCCCGCTCCCCGCTGGCCGGCACCGGCATCCGCGAGGGCGCGGTCCTCACCCACGTCGACGGGCGCCCGGTCGACCCCGTCACCGGACCGTTCCCGCTCCTTGCCGGGGCGGGCGGCACCACCGTCGAGCTGACCTTCACCCAGGCCGGGGGCGGCGGCCGGGCGCGCCGGGTGGCCGTGGTGCCGCTCGTCGACGAACGGCCCCTGCGCTACCAGGACTGGGTGGCCAAACGCCGGGCCGTCGTGCGCGAGCTGAGCAACGGCAAGTGCGGCTATCTGCACATCCCCGACATGGGCGGCTCCGGCTGGGCCCAGTTCAACCGGGATCTGCGCATGGAGGTCTCCCGCCCCGCGCTCATCGTCGACGTGCGCGGCAACGCGGGCGGCCACATCAGCGAGCTGGTCGTGGAGAAGCTGACCCGCAAGATCATCGGCTGGGACCTGACCCGCAACGCCCAGGCGGTCTCCTACGCCTCGAACGCGCCCCGGGGCCCGGTCGTCGCCCTCGCCGACGAGGCGACCTCCTCGGACGGCGACATGATCACCGCCGCGTTCAAGCTGCTCGGGCTCGGCCCCGTCGTGGGCCAGCGCACCTGGGGCGGCGTCGTCGGCATGACCGGCCGGCACAAGCTCGGCGACGGCACGGTGATCACGGTGCCGATGAACGCGGCCTGGTTCCCCGAGTACGGCTGGTCCATCGAGAACCGCGGCGTCGACCCCGACATCGAGGCGCTGCGCACCCCGCTGGACTGGGCGGAGGGCCGGTACGCGCAGCTCGACGACGCGGTCCACCTCGCCCTGGACCTGCTGGAGGAGCAGGGCGCGAAGAACCCGCCGGACCACTCGGACGTGCCGGACCGGCGGCGGCCCCCGCTGCCGCCCCGGTGACCGCGGGCCGCACACGTGCGTGGGCCCCACCCGGCGTCCCGGGTGGGGCCCACGCGCTCAGGACAGAGCGTCAGGCGTCGAAGTCCTGGTCGAACGTGTCCCGCTGCTCCTGGGCGCGGTCCCGCGCCTGCTCCCGGCCCTGCGAGCCACGCTCGCGCAGCTGGTCGCGGCCCTGCTGACCGCGCTCGCGCGCCTGGTCCTCGGTGTCGCCCATGGCGCCCTTGGCCTTGTTCGCCAGGTCGTCGCTCTTGTCCTTGAACTGATCCTTGATGCCCATGCTGTGTTCACTCCCGATGTGGGTTGGGGGGGTGGGGCTCGATCAGACTGACACGCCCCGACAACACGCGCATTTCGATCAATAACGGACCGTACACACCGCGGGAAACCGCAGGTCAGCGCCCCCGCACGGTTTCGTCGGCCGCACCGCCCGCACCGACCAGACCCCGCGACACGCTGCCCAGCCGCGGCTCGAAGCGCCGCATCTCGCGCTGGCCCACGGAGCCGATGACCGCGGGCAGGTAACCGCGGATTCCCTGCATGCCGCGCAGCCACCACTGCGCGTACACGTGCGAGGAGCGCCGCTCGATGCCGTCCACCAGCCGGTCGACGGCCGGACCCAGCGGATACGTCTTGTTCGACGGCCAGGGCAGCCGCTGGCGCAGCTCGCGCATCACGTCGTCCTGGTCGGCGCCGCGCACCATGTCGGTGTCGGTCCAGGACAGGTACCCGACCCCGACCCGTACGCCCTTGTAGCCGACCTCGGCGCGCAGGCTGTGCGCGTACGCCTCCACACCGGACTTGGACGCGCAGTACGCGGACATCATCGGCGCCGGCGTGATCGCGGCGAGCGAGGCGATCTGCAACAGGTAGCCGCGCGACTGCGTCAGCAGGGGCAGAAAGGCGCGGCCGGTCACGGCGGAGCCGATGAGGTTGACCTCGATGACCCGGCGCCAGGCGACGGGGTCGGAGTCGACGAAGGGACCGCCCGTGGCCACACCGGCGTTGGCCACGACGATGTCGACCTTGCCGAAGCGTTCCTTCACCTCCTCGGCGACCCGTGCCATCGCCTCGTGGTCCGTGACGTCGGCGTGCCACCAGTCCGCGTCGGCGTGCAGCCGGCTCGCGACCTGCTTCAGCTCGTCCGGCTCCAGGCCGACCAGCGCGATCTTGGCGCCGCGCGCCGACAGCTTGCGGGCGAGCAGCTCACCGACGCCGCGCGCCGCTCCCGTGACGACCGCGACCTGACCCTCCAGGCTGACCTTGCTCATGCGACATCCGCCCCCTTCTGCGACTGTGCGTGCGACTGTGATTCCAGGTAAGCGTGGGCCAGTTCACGGATCTTCTCCGTGACGGCCTCCGGTGCCTCGACGGGCGTCATGTGGCCGCGGCCCGGCAGTTCCGTCAGCCCCACGCAGTGCGGCAGCGCGGCGGCGATCCGCCGGGCGTGCACGATGGGCGTCATCCGGTCGGCGGTGCCGCCGAGCACGGCCACCGGCAGCGTCAGCTCCGCCAGCGCCGCGTCCATGTCGAGCGTCTCCAGGACGTGCGACCAGCCGTGCCGCACCCCGCGCGGGCAGGCGTGCACGATCCGCGCGCAGGCCTCGACCGCGCCGGGCGAGGCAGCGGGCCCCAGGGTCGCGAACTTCAGTATCCGCTTGCCCAGCGGCGTGACCGGCCCGAGCGGCGCCTTCGACCCGAGGACCGCGCGGGTCATCCGGGTCCGCAGCGCGCCCGCGGCCAACAGCGGCACCACCGTCGCCTCGGTGACCAGGCGCGAACTGCCGGTGCTGCACAGCAGTACGGCCGCGGCGTGCTCGGTGAACGCCGGCCGCCCGGCCGCGGCCATCATCGTCATACCGCCCATCGAGTGCCCGGCGAGCACCGCCCGCTCGCCCGGCGCCAGCACCGCGCCGAGCACGGCCTCCAGGTCGTCGGCGAGCATGTCCGCGGTGTACGGCAGCCGCGTGGCGGCGGGCGAACGCCCGTGCCCGCGCTGGTCGTAGACGATCACCCGGTGGTCGGTGGCGAGGGCGCGCAGTTGCGCCGCCCAGAACGCCGTCGAGCAGGTCCAGCCGTGCGACAGCACCACGGCGGGCGCGCCGTCGGGGCCGTGCACCTCGACGTGCAGCCGCGATCCGTCCGCCGAGACGGCGGTCAGCTCACGGGCGGCGACCGGTGGCGCGTAGGGCCCGGTCCTCAGGGGGGTCGGCCGGCTCACGCGGCGCTCACTTCCTTCTCCGTCGGGGCCGGTTGCGCGGAGGCCCGCGCCGCGGCGGACGGGCGGAGCACTTCGTACTCCCCGACGTCCACCCGGCGCGTGGCCTGCCGGAACTCGGTCGTGGTGCCGGGCCACACGGTCGTGTTGACCCCGTTCTCGTCGAGATACCAGCTGTTGCAGCCACCCGTGTTCCACACGGTCCGCTTCATCCGGTCCTGGACGCGGTTGTTCCAGCCGGCGACGGCACTCGGCCGCGGGGTGAGGGCGACGCGGCCGCCCAGCACGTGCAACTGCCGCAGATAGTCGGCCAGATAGTTCAGCTGCGCCTCGATCATCAGGATCATCGAGGAGTTGCCGAGCCCGGTGTTGGGGCCGATGACCGTCATGAAGTTCGGGAAACCCGCGGCGGTCGCTCCGCGCAGCGCCGCCATCCCCCCCTTCCAGCTCTCGGCCAGGCTGACGCCGTCCGCGCCGATGACGCGCTGCGCGATCGGCATGTCCGTGACGTGGAACCCGGTGCCGAAGACGATCGCGTCCACCTCGGCCTCGCTGCCGTCGGCGGCGACGAGCGTGTTGCCCCGGATCTGGCTCAGCCCGGACGCGACGACGTCGACATTGGGCTGGGCGAGCGCCGGGTAGTAGGTGTTCGACAGCAGGATCCGCTTGCAGCCGATGCGGTAGTCCGGGGTGAGCTTGGCACGCAGCCCCGGGTCCTTGACCGCCCGGTGCATGTTCCGCTTGGCCAGCTGCTCGACCAGGCCCAGCTCGTCGGGGTGCTTGGTGAACGCCTGGACCTGCAACTCCCGGATGCCCCACAGCAGTCCGCGCCGCGCACGGGTGGTGAAGGGCAGCTGCCGGTGCAGCCAGCGCTCGGCCCCGGTGATGGCGCGGTCGGCGCGCGGCATGACCCAGGGCGGAGTCCGCTGGAAGAGGGTGAGGCGGCCGACCTCCCGCTGGATCGCGGGCACGATCTGGATGGCGGAGGCGCCGGTGCCGATCATGGCGACGCGCTTGCCGCGCAGGTCGTAGTCGTGGTCCCAGCGCGCGGAGTGAAAGATCTTGCCGGGGAAGGTGGCGATCCCGGGGATGTCCGGCGTCTTCGGGTCGGAGAGCGGCCCGGTCGCGGAGACGACGACGTCGGCGGTGAGCGTCCCGGACGCGGTGTCGACCTCCCACCACAGCCGCTCGGCGTCCCACCGCACCTCGGTCACCTCCGCGTTCAGCCGGATGTGCGGGCGCAGCCGGAAGACGTCGGCGACGTGCTCCAGGTACTCGCGGATCCGCTCCTGGCCCGAGAAGGTGCGCGGCCACTCCGGGTTCGGCGCGAAGGAGAACGAGTACAGGTGGGAGGGGACGTCGCAGGCGCAGCCCGGGTAGCTGTTGTCGCGCCAGGTGCCGCCGACGGCGCCGGCCCGCTCCAGGACCACGAAGTCCGTGACGCCCTCGCGGCGCAGTCTGACGGCGGCGCCGAGCCCGCCGAAGCCGGACCCGATCACCGCCACGCGTACGTGCTCGCGCTCCTGCTCGGTCATCCCGGCGCCTCCCTTGCCGCGCGACTCTGCCAGTGAACACTGGCGTGATTGGGAGCGTAGAGCAGCGCCGTACCGATGGGTAGGGGTCCGGCCGAGGAAAGTTACTGGCGGTACGGCATAGGGTTCCCGGGTGGCGAACGAAGCGACGGAACCGGGCAGCACGGCCGACAAGGACGGCGAGCACGGCGGCGACGGCCGGCCCCGCGAATTCCGCATGGCGGAGCTGGCGCGGGCGGCCGGCATCACCGTGCGCACCGTGCGCTTCTACCGCGAGCGCGGCCTCATCAGACCGCCCCGCCGCGAGGGCCGCATCGCCTGGTACGACGAGACGCACCTCACGCGGCTGCGCACGATCGCCGCGCTCCTGGACCGCGGCCACACCCTGAACGGCATCGCGGAGCTCTCCGAGGCCTTCGACCGCGGCCGCGACGTCGGCGAACTCCTCGGCCTCGGCGAACCCACCGAGGAGACCCCGGTCCGCCTCACCCCCGAGGAGCTGGCCGACCACTTCGCCGGCCAGGACACCCCCGAGAACCTCCAGGCCGCCCTGGACCTCGGCTACCTGGGCACCGACGGCGAGGAGATCGTCCACATCAGCCGCCGCCTCCTGGAGGTCTCGGCCGCCCTGGTCCGCGAGGGCATCCCGCTGGCCGAGGTCCTCGCGGCGGCGAGCCGCCTGCGCGAGCACGCCGACGCCATGGCCACCCTCTTCACCGAGATGGTCCTCGCCCACGGCACCCACAAGGACGTCCAGCGCCTGCGCCCCCTGGCCAAGTCGGTGGTCGAGGCGGAACTCTCGATGGCCCTGGACCGCACCCTGGGTCCCCGGCCCTGACCGGCCCGCTCGGGGACTACGCGAAGACCACCGTCACCGGGGCATGGTCCGACCAGCGCTCCTCGTGGCTCGCGGCCCGCTCCACGAGCCCCTTGACCGCGCGGGCGGCGAGCCCGGGCGTGGCCACAGCCAAGTCGATCCTCCAACCTGCATCGTTGTCGAAGGCCCGCCCCCGGTACGACCACCACGAGTACGGCCCCTCCGCCTCCGGGTGCAGTGCCCGCACGACGTCGACGTAGCCGCCGTCCGCCGCGTCGAGGACCCGGCTCAGCCAGGCCCGCTCCTCGGGGAGGAAGCCGGAGTTCTTCTTGTTGGCCCGCCAGTTCTTCAGGTCGGCCTCGGCGTGGGCGATGTTCCAGTCGCCGCAGACGACGACCTCGCGGCCGTCGGCGGCGGCGCGGACCCGCAGCTCCTTCAGGTACTCCAGGAACTCGGCCATGAAGCGGACCTTCTCGTCCTGGCGCTCGGTGCCGACCTCACCGGAGGGCAGGTAGAGGCTGGCGACGACGACGCCCGGCAGGTCGACCTCCACGTACCGGCCGGCGGTGTCGAACTCGGCGGACCCGAAGCCGATCCGCACCCGCTCCGGCGCGCGCCGCGTGTAGAGCGAGACGCCGGCCCGCCCCTTGGCGGCGGCCGGGGCGTGCACGACGTGCCAGCCCTCCGGTTCGCGCACCTCGGCGGGGAGCTGCGCCGGCTCGGCGCGTACTTCCTGGAGGCACAGCACGTCGGCGGAGGTTCCAGCCAGCCACGCGACGAAGCCCTTCTTGGCGGCGGCGCGGAGCCCGTTCACATTCACGGTGGTCACTGTCAGCACCGGGCCACGGTACCGGCACACTTGGCGGGTACCCCCACCCGCGAGCATAGAGATACGATCACCCGCATGAGTATTCATCCCGCGTCCGCCGGCCCCGCCATCGCGCCCGCCCTGCGGCGCGTCTCCTTCGACCACCCCGACGCACGCGCCCTGAACGACCGCGTCCAGCTCGAGTACGCGGAGCGCTACGGCGATGAGGGCGATGTCACACCGCTGGACCCGGCGATGTTCTCCCCGCCGCGGGGCCTGTACCTGATCGCGTACGACGCGGACGGCACCCCGCTGGCGACCGGCGGCTGGCGCGCCCAGGACGCGAACGAGGAGGCGTACGCGGACGGCGACGCCGAGCTGAAGCGGATGTACGTCACGCCGGAGGCGCGCGGCCTGGGGCTGGCCCGGCGGATCCTCGCCGAGCTGGAGGCGGACGCCCGTGCGGCGGGCCGCACCCGCATGGTCCTGGAGACGGGGACGAAGCAGCCGGAGGCGATAGCGCTCTACGTCTCCGGTGGGTACGAGCCGTGCGCCAAGTTCGGCCTCTACCGGTTCGAGGAGCTGAGCCGCTGCTACGCGAAGTCCCTGTAGCCGCCCGCCGGGCCCGCCCCGGTGGGCCTCCTCCGCCCGGGGGAACAGCAAGAACCCCGCCGGGGTGACCCGGCGGGGTTCTCAATTGCGGTGGACCTGTGGGGATTTGAACCCCAGACCCCCTCGATGCGAACGAGGTGCGCTACCAGACTGCGCCACAGGCCCTTGCAACGAGTGAAACTCTAGCATCCCGATCGGGGTGCTCGGAAATCCGCTCCCTGGCTGGTCAGCCGGGTCACTCGTTGGCGGCCCGGGGCCGCCCGTCGGAACCGGCGCTCCCGGCGGCGCCGGCGTCGTACTGATCGAACAGGGGGGTGCGGCCGCGCTCGCGGGAGCGCCGCGCGGAGGCGGCCCGGCGGGCGTCGCTGCGTCCGTCGTCGGCGGCCGGTTCCGGATCCTGCTCGGGCCGGTCGGGGACGGACTGCTCGGCGGCGGAGGAGCGGGTGGCGCTCCAGGTCTCGGGGGCGCCGTAGTCGATGCCGCCGCCGGCCCGGGGGGCGACGGGGGCCGTGACGTACGTGGGCAGCGGGACGGGGACGGGGTCCCAGCTCTCGCCGGGGCCCGGGCGGCGCTGGCGCTCGCGCTGCTGGTCGACCCACTCGGCGTGGTCGGTCTGCTCGACGAGCGCGCGCCGGTCGGCGGCGAGGGAGTCCAGGCCGGTGCCGGTGCCCGGCTCGGTGGCTGGACCGTCCTCCGGTTCTTCGGCCGCGCCGCGCCGGGCGGCCGCCTGGCGTCGGCGTGGCTGGCGCTCCCGCAGGCGCTGCGCGGCGATCTCGGCGCGGCGGCGGTCCATGACGTAGGCGAAGCGGCGTCGTTCCTGGGCCCGCAGGTAGACGATGTAGGTGCTGAGCAGCAGGGCGGGGGCGGCGGGGGCCCACAGGAACGCGATGCCGCCGACGCCGGCCACGATCGCGCCGACGCTGAAGGCGATGAAGAGCATCACGGTCGTGCGGCGGCGACGGGCGAGCACCTTGGTGCGCCGGGCGCGGGCCTGGGCCTCGGCGGAAGTGACGCGGGGGCGGCGGGACTTGGCGGCGGCGGCCACGGGGTCGGGCTGCGGTGCGGGGTCGGGCTCCGGCTCGCGGCGGGGCTCGGGGCGCTGCCGATCGGCGGGCGGGGGCACGGCGGGGGGCCGGACGTCCACCGCCTCGGTGGCCGCGTCCGGGTCGTCCGGGGTGCCGCGCCGCTCCTGCGTCTGCGGCGAGCGGGTCTCCAGGTCCTTGGCGTACCGGCGCTCCATGCCCGCTCGTCCGGACAGGAGTCGGATGGCGGTGCTGAAGCGTTCCGTCGGACGGGCTTCGTTCAGCTCGTCCTGCCTACGGAGCCACATCGGCACCAAGTAGGCGGCCCAGGCCCCGACGATGACTGCGTAGATGAGGCCGCTGCTGCTCACGCCTCACACCGTAGAGGGGTTTGCGGGAAGCCATCCGCCAATTGAGCCGGTGTGTCGCACGATCTGGCTGATATTTCGAGCTTTTTTTGCGACTGGTGCGATCAACTGGCCGCCCGGGCCGGGAATTCAATGACTCCCGCGGTCGACCGCCGATCAATTTCGAACATTTATTTTATTTCGAGGAGGTGCCGGGATCGACCGCGCCGGCTCCCCCGGGACCTGCGGGGTTGCCGCGCTGCCCGCGCCGCCAGCGCCTCAGCAGCCCCTCGGGCACCTCCTCGGCGGTGAGCGCGAAGACGAGATGGTCCCGCCAGCCGCCGTCGATGTGCAGATACCGGGGCCGCAGCCCCTCCTCGCGGAATCCGAGTTTCTCCACCACCCGGCGGCTGGGCCCGTTCTCCGGGCGAATGCAGACCTCGATGCGGTGCAGGCCCACCGTGCGGAAGCAGTGGTCGACGGCGAGCGCGACGGCGGTGGGCATCACTCCGCGCCCGGCCACGCCCTGGTCCACCCAGTAGCCGACGTGGCCCGAGCACATGGAGCCCCAGGTGATCCCGGCGACCGTCAACTGGCCCACGAGGCGGCCCTGGTACTCGATGACGAAGGGCAGCATCCGGCCCGCGTTCGCCTCCGCGCGCAGGTGGCGGACCATCTGCCGGTAGGTCGGGCGGTGCGCGACCGGGCCGCTCGGGGTGGGCGGCGGGATGGTCGCCTCCCAGGGGCGCAGCCAGTCGCGGTTGCGGCGGTTGACGTCCCGCCAGGCGCTCTGGTCGCGCAGCTTTATGGGGCGCAGGACGACGTCGCCCTCCACCAGGACCGCGGGCCAGGACGGGCCGTTCAGTGCGCACCCCCGGCGTCGGTGACGGGTCTGGCATGGTCACCGCCGCGCAGCTGGTCCACGGCGTGGACGAGCAGCGGCTCCAGGACCGCGAGGCCGTCCCGCACGCCGCCGCTCGATCCCGGCAGGTTCACGATCAGGGTGCGGCCGGCGACGCCGGCGAGGCCGCGCGAGAGGGCGGCGGTGGGCACGTGCTCGCGCCCGTACGCGCGGATCGCCTCGGGGATGCCCGGGACGGTGCGCTCGATGACGCGGGCCGTCGCCTCCGGGGTCCGGTCGGTCGGCGAGATCCCGGTGCCGCCGGTGGTGACGACGACGTCGTACGCGGCCTCGACCGCGGCCCGCAGCGCGGCCTCCACGGGGTCCCCGTCCGGCACGACCTGGGGGCCTTCGACGGTGAAGCCCAGCTGCCGCAGGGCGTCGGCGATCAGCGGGCCGCCCCGGTCGGCGTAGACGCCCGCGGCGGCCCGGTTGGAGGCGGTGACGACGAGAGCGCGGTAGGAGCCGGTCATGACCGCTCCCCGCGCTGCCAGGTGCCGGACTTGCCGCCGGTCTTCTCCTCGACGCGGACGTCGGTGATGACCGCGCCCTTGTCGACCGCCTTGACCATGTCGACGACGGTGAGCGCGGCGACGGAGACCGCGGTGAGGGCCTCCATCTCGACGCCCGTACGGTCGGTCGTCTTCACCGTGGCGAGGATCTCGACGGCGTCGTCGGTCACGGCCAGGTCCAGCTTCACCCCGGAGACGGCGAGCGGGTGGCAGAGCGGGATCAGGTCCGGGGTGCGCTTGGCCCCCATGATCCCGGCGATGCGGGCCGTCGCGAGGGCGTCGCCCTTGGGTACGCCCTCGCCGCGCAGCAGTTCGACCACGCGCGGCGAGACGAGGACGCGGCCGCTGGCGCGGGCGGTGCGCGCGGTGACGTCCTTCTGCGACACGTCGACCATGCGGGCGGCGCCCGCGTCGTCGAGGTGGGTGAGTCGGTCCTGCGAAGTGCTCATGGTGCTGTGGCGCTCCCGATCCGAGCCGTGCGCGGTGCGGCGCGCCGGACTGTTGTGCGCGACACGGTATCGCGGGTGCGGCGCAAACAGCGGGGCCGGGCCGCCCGGAGCCGCACGGTGGGGCGGCGGTCGTTCAGCCCAGCGGGATGACGTCCACCTCGGTGCCGGGCTCCACCGACGTGACGTCCTCGGCCACCACGATCAGCGCGTCGGCCTGGGCGAGCGCGGCGATCAGGTGCGAGCCGGAGCCGCCGACCGGGGCGACGGTGCCCGCCTCGGCGTCGTGGGCGCCGCGCAGGAACTGGCGGCGGCCCTGCGGAGAGGTCAGGGCCTTGTCGGCGGTGAGCACCGCGCGCGTGGTGGGGCGGCGCAGGTCGGCGCCGGGCAGCCCCATCAGGGCGCGGATCGCCGGCCGGACGAACAGCTCGAAGGAGACGTAGCTGGAGACCGGGTTGCCGGGCAGGGCGAGCAGCGGGGTGTGGTCGGGGCCGACGGTGCCGAAGCCCTGCGGCTTGCCGGGCTGCATGGCGAGCTTGCGGAACTCGACGCCGCTGCCCGCGCCGATGCCGTACTCCTCGTCCGGGTCGCCGATCGAGGAGAGGGCTTCCTTGACGACGTCGTAGGCGCCGACGCTGACGCCGCCGGTGGTGACGACGAGGTCGGCGCGGATCAGCTGGTCCTCGATGGTGGAGCGCAGGGTCTCGGCGTCGTCGGAGACCGCGCCGACCCGGTAGCCGATGGCTCCGGCGTCGCGGGCCGCGGCGGTGAGGGAGAAGCTGTTGGAGTCGTGGATCTGGCCGTGGCGCAACTCCTCGCCGGGCTGCACGAGTTCGCTGCCGGTGGAGACGACGACCACGCGCGGGCGCGGGTGCACCCGTACGGTGCCGCGGCCGATGGCGGCGAGCAGGGCGATCTGCGGCGGTCCGAGGACGGTGCCCGCCGCGAGGGCGCGGTCGCCCGCCTGGACGTCGCTGCCCTGCGCGCGTACGTGCGCGCGTGCTTCGGCCGGGCGGTGGACGCGAACTTCTCCCGAGGCACCTTCGGGGGCGCTGGAGTGGGCCGGCATGGAGGTGACCGGGCCCGCGCCGAGCCCGCCGTCGGTCCACTCCACGGGGACCACGGCCTCGGCGCCGGGCGGCAGCGGGGCGCCGGTCATGATGCGGGCGGCCTCGCCGGGGCCGACGGTGGGCTGCTCGGTCTGGCCGGCCGCGACGTCGCCGATCACGGTGAGCGCGGCGGGGAACTCCTCGCTGGCGCCCGCGACGTCGGCGACGCGCACCGCGTACCCGTCCATGGAGCTGTTGTCGAAGGGGGGCAGCGAGACCGGGACCGTCACGTCCTCGACGAGCACGCAGCCCTGGGCGTCGAGGATCTGCAGCTCGATGGGGTCGAGCGGGCGGACGGTGCTGAGGATGTCCTCCAGGTGCTCGTCGACCGACCACAGGTGCGGGCGGCCGGCGGGGGACGAGGTGGTCGCGCTGCTCAAGGTGCTACATCTCCTCGGTGACGTAACTGCGAAGCCAGGCCCGGAAGTCCGGACCCAGATCCTCACGTTCGCATGCGAGTCTGACAATGGCACGCAGATAGTCGCCCCGGTCGCCGGTGTCATAGCGGCGGCCGGTGAAGACGACGCCGTGCACCGGGCCGCCGACCTTCTCGTCCGCGGCCAGCTGCTGCAG